>JAEYNQ010000266.1 GCA_023412455.1 Bacillota bacterium | reverse complement strand
CCAATGCAATAGCTGTCATAATCAGCACTATCTTATTGGCTGGCGAAAAGATAACCTTCATTATTGAGCCTGCGCTTCTAACTTGTTGTCCAAACTTTCCAAAGCCTACCACTACTTTTCCTACACCCTTTACTAGCTTTCCATAAACTAATATAAGGGGTGGTATACAAGCAACAAGTGCTCCTATTTTTAACACTTGGTCTTTTTCTTCATCACTCATGCTATTGAATTTATTTACTAAACCTTGTACCCCCTCAGCTAGCTTTCTTGCATAAGGGGTTAAGCGTTCACCAATGGCTAGGGCTATGGATTCTATACCACTTTTAATTAGGGTAAGTTGCCCTCCTAAGTTATCTAGCATGACTTCTGACATTTGCTGAGCTGAACCTGTAGAGTTATCAATGGAATCTGCCAAACTATTAAAGGCTTCATCTGTACTATTCATAATAGCCAGTAAACCTGCCATGCCTGTTTTCCCTACTAAAGCCTCTGCTGTGGCTGAACGTTCTGCCTCCGTTAGTCCTTTAAAGGCTTTTCTAAGTGAAATAAGTGTTTCTCTAAATGGTTTCATGGTCCCATCTGCATTGGCTGTTTGAATGGTATAGGTGCCTATATTCTTTCCTGTTATTTCTATAGTGCCATTAAGCTCCGTCATCATCTTTCTTAAGGCTGTTCCTGCATTAGAAGCCTTCACTCCTGCATTTGCCATAAGACCAATAGCAAGAGCTGTGTCCTCTACCGAATAATTAAAGGCTCCTGCAACGGAACCTGCATAGGTAAAAGCTTCCCCCATCATTTCTATAGTGGTATTGGCATTGGTGGCTGTACTGGCAAGAATATCTGCAAAACGTGAGGACTCCTTAGCTTGAAGTCCAAAGGCACTTAGGCCATCGGTAATGATGTCACTCACTATTGCCAGTTCTTCTCCTGTAGCACTAGCTGCTGAAAGTATCCCTGCTGTTCCTTCTAGCATTTCATTAGCATCCCAACCTGCAAGGGCCATATATTGCATGGCATCCCCAACTTGTGAAGCACTCCATGCTGTAGTGGCTCCTAGTTCTACTGCTTTCTCTTTTAAGGCTAGTAATTCTTCTCCTGTTGCACCTGATAAGGCTTGCACCTTAGACATAGAACTATCAAAATCCATTGTAGCCTTTAAACTAGCTGTTCCTGCCGCTAATAGTGGGGCTGTTACCCCAAGGGATAATGATTTACCCACACCCTCAATATTGCTACCTATCCTCTGCAGGTCTTTGCCTACCCTTTGGGCTTGTCTAGCGTATTGAGTAAGACCTTTTTCTGCTTTGGCTAGTGTAGGAGTAAAGTTGTCTGTTAGTCTTAAAATAGCATCTACAATCTTTGCTATGAGGTATCACCCCCATAGAGGTGTTGCATCTCTTGTTGTCTCTCTTCTATTTCACGTTTAATAAAATAAGCGAGCACTCTTTTTTCCCCTAAAGGAAGCCAGTAATACTCGCTTGGTAACATTTTCTTATATTTGAATAGTAGGTACATGACTTGCATTTCATAGTCTTGGTCTACTGCTTTTTTAATTCTTCTTCATCCTCTTCTTTGTCGTAACCTGAAAGCTCAGTAATGACGTTGGATAGTTCTGCAATCTCTCCTGCAAGGAAAAGCTTTTTAACCAATTCTTTAGGTGTAACACATCCAAAATAGGCAAGTAGTCTTTGATCCTTTAAACTAGGTTCAACCACTCCATCAATTACAGTGAGTACTTGCATTTCATAGAGGTTAATATTTCTAAGTCCTCCCTTCTTATTAAGGTCAATGGCTGAACGTTGAATATCAGCATACCTTTCTCCATCAATGGCTTTGCATTTTACCTTGAAGGGTTCTCCAAAGGCTTCTGTTAATCTGGTTAGCTCTACCTCTCTTGTTGGTAATTGTGTAAATTTGGCTTTATCCATCTGTAATAACTTATCAATTAAACTCATGCTGTCCTCCTGTATTGTTTTAAATAGTATCTAATAAATCCCAATCGCTAAAAGTGAAATTGACCTGCTCTTCTCCTAATGTTTTTGCTGCCCAGTTGGCAAGGGTAAGCTCATCAAAGACTGCATCCTTAATGACTACTCGCTCTGCACCGTTGGCATCAGGATCATCAAGCTTAGAAATGATTGTGCAAACAGTTTGTCTACCTGCTTTCATATCCTCACTTAATTTCTTGATAAAAAAAGAGGATACCTTGTTGAGGGTGAGTTGCCCTGTACAAGAATATCCTATAACTTTTTGTGCTTTTGCTAATCGTCGTGTCATGTTGACATCTGTTTTTTCTAATGTCACCTTGGCTTCAAAGGCTGTAACCTCTGCCATATAGGTGCCATCAATCCATACTTCTCCCCAAGTTCCGTTTATGACTTGGTGTGCTGAAAATTTTTCCATTGTTCCTCCTTAATTTCTTTCATAAAAAAAGGACTACCATGAGTCCTAATTTACTAAATCCAATCCATATTTAATACTGATTTAATTAATATCGTTCGTGTTAACAATTAACTATTTAATGGGTTAAAGTTATTAGTGTAATATTTGACTAATTGGAATTTGTATTACTCTAAATTATCTCTATACACCATATACAACCATACCTACTATTGCAGATATAGTAATCAACATCATAGGCGATAATTTCTTTTTAGCCAAATGCTTGTATCCTATTATAACAACTGCTAAAAAAACAGTAATAATAACAGCCTGTAAACTAATATTCAATTCAAATTCATTTAATAAACAATTGGATATCATCATATATATACCAGTTGCAAGTACAATTCCAACTACACATGGTTTCAAACCTCGTAAAACAGCTTGCACATATTTATTCTTTAATGCTGTCTTTAACAATGCAGTTATCAAAAGTATCACAAAAAATGATGGTAAAACAACAGCTAAGGTTGCAACCAAGGCACCAAAAAAACCTGCCTGCGTACTTCCCACATAAGTTGCCAGATTAACCATAATAGGTCCTGGAGTACTCTCACTAACTGCAATCATATAAGTTAATGTTTCTTCATTAAGCCACCCATAAGATAAAACTACATCACGAATCAATGGTATTGCACCATAAGCACCACCAAATGCAAAACAACCTACTTTTAGAAAGCCCAAAAACAATTCCCAATAAATCATCTTTTCATTCCTCCATTCTGTTCTGGAGAACCTTTTACAATAAAAACTAACAGACTAACTAAAGCGGCAAGTAACATTAAACTGATAGAAGAAAAATTCCACGAAAAAATATTAATGAGCAACATGATAATAAATGAACATATCATAATTGTTCTTGGTAATACCTTCTTTTGCATCTTTTTGATCATAGTAACTGCAGCATCAAGTATTAAAATACCTACTGCTATTTTAATTCCTTTAAAAGCATTCGCTATAATTGTCAATTCTAAAAAATTATCCAGAAACATAGAAACAACAAAAATCACTATAAATGATGGCAATACAATACCAAGTGTAGAAATCACAGCTCCTAATATTCCCGCTTGTTTATATCCGACAAAAGTAGCACAATTAATTGCAATTGGGCCAGGCGTTGATTCTGCAATTACTGTAATATTCATCATCTCATCATGTGCAATCCATTTTTTCTTTTCAACACAGTGATTTTCAATTAAAGAAATCATGGCATATCCACCACCAAAGGTAAACAGTCCAATCTTAGCAAATGTAAGAAATAAATCTAAAAAAATGTTCATTTTCAACTATTCCCCTCACAAGTATGCAATCATGCTTATCAAACACAATTCCATAGATTTCAGTTTATCAATATATAAAATATCTACTTACTGCGTAAAATTATAAACTATAGTCTACTAATTTTATGATATTTTCTTTACCCTAACTTGTCAATTAAATGCTAACATCCAATATAATATCCTCAATGGCATCTAATATTTTCATACTCGCTCCTAGAAACACCTTATCCCTTGTGTTATATTCCTTAATTTCCTTTTCTGTCAGTGCTTCTACATCTACACCTATTGA
>JAEYNQ010000251.1 GCA_023412455.1 Bacillota bacterium | reverse complement strand
TCAGACGTGATCACACGTGGGGGAGTAAGTTTTTCATATAATCTGTACTCTTCTTGACGTTTACTAATGATTCGGTAATCCAGTTTATTGGTGCGTACAACTTCACGAAGTTCTTCAAAAGTGAGATAGTATATATCTTCTTTTTCATGAATAACATTAGCTTGCACAAGCCGTTCTGCTTCTTTCAATAAGGCCTTTTTATAAATAAAGTAGCGATTAACGATGCTATATTTGGGATATTCACGATAACCACTGAAATTCCGGATCAGGTCGATTACTCGTTTTACCTCCTTGGCTTTCTGTTCACCCTCTGGTAATTGTTTTAATCGACCTAATAACTCTTGTTCCTTTTTCAAAGCCTCCTGTCGCCCTTTCTCAAACTTCCGTTTGCCAGCATTCGGTTCAAAATTTTTAATATTATTTAGGATCATGGGAATAAGTGCCATTGGTTTTTCGCTCCAACGAGGCTTAGTAATATCAATTTCTCCCGCACATCTCATTCCATATTTGTTGAGATAAGTATAGATTGCGTCTCTAGTTTTCTGCCCCCCATCAAACTTAACCACTTCATCCAAAAAACTATCATCTTTTACATGTTGTAGATAATCAATTATTTCAAGATAAGGACGAATCACATCTGCGATATCCAATAACTCCAAACCCATTTCTGAGGTAATATTGTTTTGCACAGATTGAGAAAGAGTGCTTGCTACGTTTTTTTCACCTAACCATTCATTTATTCTTTCATTAATCCACGATGCAGCATTTGCAATAGTCCTAATCACAGCCATACTTTGTGGGTCAAAAGAAATTATCTTTAACTCTTGAAAATCTTTCTGGAGAAAATCAAATAACTCTAATCCAGATTTCGTTTGGATGTTTTGTTTTAACACCTCTGTAGATGTTTGACTTTTTCTAATTAAATCAGAAACGATTCTCGGATCGTTTTCAATTTGTGCTTGGAAACCCTCCAACGACATACCTTTATTATTCTTACTGAGACTCTTTTCTTTCTTATCATTGGGTAAACACCTTATAAAATCCCTCTCTATGATTGTTATAAGAGCCTCTTTTATGAGTGGATCGTGCTGTCCCATATTATTTAATAACATTTCTCTACTATCAGGTGAAGCAAGCATATGGGTGACATCAACAAACTGCCTTCCACCGGCTTTAAACATGTTTCCAGCTGATGTTAACTGCCTTAAAGACAGTCCCAGTGGTTTCAAGGCATCGGTCATCATTTGTTGATGCCCCACAGATATATAAACGTGATTTTCTTTATCGTCTGCTTCAGGGATGGGATATAACGTTGTAATTGGCCGACTTTGGACAATGTAAAATATATCATCAGTCAAACACCATTCGATGTCCTGTGGACAACCGAAATGTTCTTCAACCTTTCTACCTATGCTCTCAAGCTGCAAAATTTGTTCATCCGTCAGCGCCTGCCTATTCTGCAACTTAAGCTCAATCTCCTGTTTTTTCGTCCCACCATCTTTTAAGGCATAAATAGCCAGCTTCTTAGTGGATATTTTTTTATTGGTAATCTTTCCACCTCGCACTTTATAGATATCTGCATTCACTAAACCAGATACCAATGCCTCACCAAGCCCGAAACTGGCATCAATAGACAGCACCTTTCGATTGCCCGTGACAGGATCTGCAGTAAACAGAATTCCTGCCACCTGAGGGAAGGCCATCTTCTGAACAACCACCGACAGATGTACTTTACGGTGGTCGAAGCCGTTTTGTATACGGTAAGTTACTGCCCTCTCAGTAAATAGCGATGCCCAGCATTTGCTGATATGCTTTAGAATTGCCTCTTTTCCGATAATGTTCAAATATGTATCCTGTTGGCCTGCAAAGGAAGCCGTTGGTAAATCCTCTGCAGTTGCGCTGGAGCGCACTGCATAGGCAGTATTTGCATCCAGCCTAGAGAGGAAGTAGGTAATGTCTTTATTAATATCTTCAGGGATAACTATCCCTTTGATAACCCTGCGAATTTCACTACTAAGTCTACCGATTTTATCCCGGTCTCCCACCTTTAAAAGCGCTAACTGATCAAGCAATTTATTAATTGACGACATTTCCCCCATGATTCTTTTAAAGGCTTCAGTGGTAATACAAAAGCCATCTGGTACGCATATCCCTTCAATCTTAGAAAGTTCCCCTAGGTTTGCACCTTTCCCCCCAACAACCATGAGTTTAGTTTTATCAATGTCACGAAAACCAAGCACATATATACCCATATATTCCCCACCTCTCACACTATCTGCCACAAAATTCAAATTACCAGCCTTAAATCAAATCTTAAAGAGCACTTTGGAGACAAATTCAATCAAGTATTTGATTACTTCCTGACCTATGCGATTCTTTTCCTTATTATAGGCTTCCTTGTCTTGTACCAGTGCCTCTCACTTCCATAAGCCCAGTACTCCTAAACAAAGACTAAGCTAGCTTTCCCCATCTTTCCGAACATACTTTGTCTCTTTGCTTTGCAAGCAATTCTTCCCATATAGCAAATACTCGCTGTACCACAGCCTCTATCAAGTCATCAACAGTATATTATATTACTTTAGTTATAAAGTATGGTGTAAGGAGATGCTTGTCAAGTCTAAATGTACTTTTCCTACTGAAGTATTTTCTTAAGCATATCCAGCCTCTATTTTTTCTTATTCGCTACCATGAGAATACCGTCCACTTCCCTGCCAGTTGACCTGTTTCCACATAAAACAAAAAAGTGACTTCCCCTCTGTACTCCCTATAATGTAAGCAATTTAAAATACGACCTTCTTACACTATAAAAAGAGCTATTACAATTAGCTTCTCTTAAAATGCCTTGTAATAGCCCATGGTGACAACCTACTATTCTATTTATTTTCTTCTAAGCAAATATACTTTTGGAGTAGCTTTGCA
>JAEYNQ010000238.1 GCA_023412455.1 Bacillota bacterium | reverse complement strand
TAGTACATCTCCTTTGTAAAAAGAGAGGCTTATTATACCTCTCTATCTAACATTTCCTTTAGCTCTTTAATACTTTGCATAATTGCACCAATTTCTTGATATTCATTGTTCAAGTCTATTAGTGCTATCCTATTAATCAACATAGCAATCTGCTGTTTAATTTGTGTATTGGCATCTTTACCTGCTACAGTAAATTGGTTGCTATAAAGAAGTGCTTCAAGACTATCACTTTCTTCAAAATCATCTTTTTCTTGTAAAGCAATTTTACAAAGTTCTGTTACAGCTATACCATAACATTTTGCCAATGCCTCAAGCATTGGAAAGGATGGTGCTAATCTCTCACCTTTCTCTAAGCGACTAATATAGCTTGCAGATACATTAGCTACTTGTGCCACTTCTCTTAGTGTCAATCCTTTGTTATGTCTTAAATGCTTAATGTAAGGTCCAAAGTCTTGACTTACATTTCTTGTATCCTTTTGTTCTTCTGTGCATTCCATATCGAATGACCCCCTTTTATATGTTTAAACCTATTAAATCTACTCCATGGAGTACCTTTTTAATTGATTTATTCATTATAGATTTCTTCTATCTTTTTATAACTAAAAGAGGATATTTTATAATTTTTATATCATCAAATAAGTTGTTCAGTCTATTCAAGTTACTTCTCGCTAATAAAAAACGGTAGCAAGCTCATCTACATAAAGGCTTACTACCATTTTTTAATTGGAATTATTTGTTTTTTAAATAGTCAACTATGCGCTCAATAGCATTACCAAGCTCTTTTTTTATCTTACTTTCTGTAATAGTAATTTTTTCATTATCACTTACAGGTCTTCCATATCGAAACATTCCTTCTACGTTCTCCTTAGAACCAATTTCAATTGGGTAAGATTTATTTTCGAACAATTTATTCCCCTCATCATACGGAATATGAAAGCTAAATATGTCTTCTATATCATCAACTATAACCTTAATGTGATATAATGTATAGTAACTCTCTTCTTTATATACATTACATTCACAACAATAATTTATCTCATCTTGATTATGAAGATAAAAATCAATTATCTTGGTATCAGCTTTATCTTCACAAAACATTTCTTTATGTATTTCACATAAGTTTACTTTAACTCGTTCTGGGTGCTCAGGTTTTACAATTGTAATATAACTATATTGGCTATTTGCAAATATCTTTAAGGCTTCACTTTTTAATTTATAATATTCTTCAGATTTAAGATGATGACTTATATTCTTGGTCTTTCTGTATTTTACTACGTATGTTTTTGCCCATCTTGAAGCCCACATTGTCCAATAAGCTAATTCTAAATAAAGTGCTCCTTCTTTATTTATATCTTGCCATTTATTTATCATTTCTTTATATTCATTTTTAAATGTATCTCTTAAATCATTATTTTTCTTTAAAGTGGTTTTCTTTTTTTCTAAACCAGTTTTTTTATTGTATAGGAAAGTTCGACTTTCCTATACAATAAATATAAGGGCCTAAATATACCACAGAATAAAAATAGGCATCACAAAAATACTTATGAAAGCAAGTTATTTTTTGTATTCATAAGTTATCCCTTGAATACCTGTATAAGAAATAGGAACCATTGTGCCATCACATTTTTGACAAAATGGTTGTGGTGGTACAGATTTAGGGAGACCATTGAAAATATTGTCTTCCTCAAGTTCTTGAACAATAAATTGTGGAACCCAGAGGTGATATGCACATTTGGTACAAACAAATTCAACTAAATTATCATCTTCGGTAAAACCTTCTAAAATATTCAAAGTAAAATCCTCCTTAGTATGTATTTAAGAATGTATCTTCTAAGAAGAATTATACGACAAATGAGGTGGATAAAAAATATCAACTAATTCCATGACGTATCCGCACTTACATTTAATAGGATCATGACCGAAGGATAATAAAATACGTTCACGCCAGTGAGAATAACGCTTATGAAAGATGCGTTTGCTTTCAGAAACCATCTTGAAAAGAAGATGACTAAATTGATGTTCCTTGGCATAGAGACCATAGTAACGAACAGTTTTAAACTGAGCTTCAGGAATGTGAACAATAAGTCGTTTAATAAAGTCAAAAGCAGAAATACTTTCAACAACTTTTTTGTTATCCTCATGACGTTGATACCAAAAGGTAACAGTCTGACCATCATAGTTTAAAATACGAGATTGAGCCATAGCAGGTCTGCCAGTATAACGAACAACATACTGGATAGCCTTTTCCGTATCAGCCAAAGGATTTGGTTTTGCATAAACATAGAAACCATGATTATAAGCATGGTAAAGAGAAGTTTTTAGTTGATAAAAAGAAGGACCAATAGCACTTTCCATGAGATCAAGTAAAATGGCATGAAAGCGACGACGAAGCATTGGATAAGGGAAATGCTTAAAGTGACGCCAGACAGTGAAATTGCCAGAGGCACCTTCAGTAATAAGTGTGTGAATGTGAGGATTCCATTTGAGGTCGCGGCCAAAAGTATGTAAAGCTGAAACGAAACCAGGAGTAAAACATTCTTTTTTATTCTGCGAAGAAAACCAAGAAAGAAGCGTTTGAGAAACAGCATGAAAAAGAAGATTAAGTAAAGAACGGTCTTTACGAAAAAAAGGGCGAAGTTCAGTTGGAATAGTAAAGACAAGGTGGCGATGTTTACACTTAATAAGCTTTTTAGAAAGATTAAAAGCACGTTCGTTAACGTATTGCATGCCACAAGTGTTACAAAAGCGACTTTTGCAACGAAAAGGTACATGAAGAATAGCCCCACAGTGAGAGCACTGATAAAGTGCATGTCCTTGGGAAAAATCACCACAGTTAATAACTTTATTAACTTCCTTGAAAACAATAGGACGAATTTTGAACTTAGAATTAGATTTTACAAAATCTGCCCAATGATCTTTAAGAATTTGTTTGATAGTAAATGTAGGATGTTTAGACATAGATATCACCTAATATAGGTATATCAAAAAATCAAGAAAAAATCAAAAAGGCAACTTATAGAGTGTTAAAAAGGCTATAAGTTGCTGAACGTGGCGTAGCCACTTTCTTGGATTTTTCTTTTTCTGATGTAAATTCTTCTTCTAATAACTTAAGTCTCTTACTATTATAAACCAAGTAATAAGCATCTTTTGCACACCAAAAAGGGACTGCTACAACTTTACCATACAGTTCCATCTTTTCTATCTGCACTACTTTAACCTTCCTATGTTTCTTTATCCAGTTAAAAAAGGGCTTATTTAGCTTTAAGATTTCTTCAAGCTTATTAGACGTTAACGCAAAAAGTTCTTTGTTCTCATTATATATATCTTCAATACTTAACTCTCTATTAGTAATTCTATTTTGCATTATTATTAATAGGTCCTTTTTATTACTTGATTTTTTTACATCAGGTAAATACTTTATTAATTGCTCCTTACTTAATTTGTTCAGATTTGAAACTATATGACTTGCGAATAATTCTTCTATTGCCCTCAGTCCTCTCAAGTAATTTTATGTAAATTTCAGAATTATAATTATTGTACGATATTAATCCTTATGAATCAATAGTATTTTAATCATGCTATATTGTCTATTTATTCGTTATTAAAGTTTAATTGATATACTATTAAAAAGCTTCTTATAGTATATTAATGGTCTATTTACTGTAGCTATAGATACACTTACCAATCCTTTACTCCAAAATTATGAAGCCTTTTAATGCTTTTCTCATCTATTATTGAAATCATAGTTGCTATTTTACTAACTTCTTTTTACTCTAATTCTCTTTTCTATACGTTCCATGTTTCTTCTTGGTTGCCTTTCCAGCACAAAATTATCTATTTTACTTATTCTTAATCCATCATATAATATGGCTATATTCTGATTAAGAAAGGGATAGTTAATATGTCTAAAAACAATTCTTCAAAACCTGATATATCAAATAGGGATTCTTCTCAAACTACTTCTAAAAAATATATTGTTGCATCTGAAGAGGCAGTAGAGCAACGTCTTAAAGATATTAATAAGAGATATTCTACGGCGCTAAAAAAGCTCGCAGAATAATTAAGCACTCTCTCTTTTTCCTTGAGTAACAAAATTAAAACTTAGGGTTATATATACTACTTCAATCTTTTAATCTTTTTTACCTTAACCCTTAGACCTTATCCCTGCCATATAAAGTTTCTTAGCATTATTATATCTTCATATAACAGGTCTTGCTTATGCATTCTTTGATATTTTTTTATAAATAGGTCTGAGCAAAAATTTATGAGCAATATGTTTATTGATTTTATTTTATATTCATTAAATATATTTAATAAAAATATATTTTATTATTTTAATTTATTAACATTAATATATGAGGATTTATATATAAGTACACTTTTCCATTAATAGCTCATTCATTATTATTTGAACTCCTCTATTTTTTCATTTCTTATTCTTCTAACTCCTACACCTTATACCTTATCCCTACTTTCTAACAACTTCTTCGCCTTCCGGTAAACTTCTGAATACCAGGGAATTAATCTTCCTTTCCCCTGCTTGTCCCTTCTAACCTGCTCAAATAGTTCTTTGTTTCTCTTCATCTCTTCATCTCTAATCATTTTTCCTTCTCCCTAACTTTAATTCAAAATAGCCCTTCCCCTTCTTACTCTGCCATTTCTTATGCAAGACATTCCCTGACTTTTTAGGTGGTGCTTTAAATTCTTGTTCATAGTGAAATTTTTTAGGCTCTAATCTCCACCTTCCATTAACCCTTTTTGGGAGCCATATTTTAATATCGTACGTTCTTACCCACTCCACATAATTATCTTTATTTTTCCTATTTCTTGTTTTAAACATACCTCTTCATCCTTTCTAAATAGAAGCTTTTTGACAATAGACAAAAAAATAGGAGTTAAACACTTTAGTCAACAGACTTTAAGGTTTAACTCCTATTTTTTGTTTTATTTGATTTATGTTTCTTTAACTGCCAGCGCTTAGTTATTGACTTCATATTCTTCCTCCTTTCATTTGAAATAAGTATAGCATAAATACAACACAAGTAAAATAAGTTTAGCCAATCTATTCTCTTCCCTTTTTCCTTTGTTCCTTTCACCTAATCCCTTATTCCCTATTCCCTTACCTCTATATCCCAATACATCCCTTTAACACACAAATTAATAAGTTTAAGCTGGTCTTCAACAACTTCTATATCAAATCTATTATCTTGTACTGCATTAAAATCTAATGCCCATAGATCCCACACTAAAGTATGAAATAACACATATTCATCTTGCCGTTGTTGCATATAAAAAATGAGGTTATTGAGTTCAGCATACAATATCGGCTGTTCATATTGCCAATTATCATATATCTGCTTATCTAATAGCCCTCTTAACGCCTGCCTAATTTGGCTTCTATAGTCATTTTTATCTTGTGTTAGCTTTAAATACTTGCATAAATTTCTACAGAAGAAGTTATACATTTTCCCATCCTATCTTCAAATTCTCTTTTCTTTGCTCTGTTTATCTCTTATAAACTACTTCAAACTCTTCACATACAACTTTCATCTCTTCATCAAATGCTACTCCTGCTTCTAATAGACATTCACTAAAAAATACTCTATGTACGTTTCTCCAAAATGTTAAAGTTTTATTTCCTTCACCTTCTTTGTAAGCATGCATTTCACTAACTTCACAGAACGGAATAATATAGACTATTGTTGTTTGAATAACACAAACGGCTTGTTGTCTTGAATCCAAAATAACGCTATATTCTCCCACTTTGGGTAATGGTTCATTTTGTATCTCATATAATCGATAAGCTGAAGCTGTTGCTGTCTTTTCGCCTCTTAATACTAAATCTGCCAGGAGATCTGCATCACCCCCAAATGCCCATGCCTGATATTTACACACATTAATATCGTTACTTACTGTGTATTCTTTCCACAATTGTTCTTTTGTCATTTACTTTCTCCATCATACATTCAATAGTTTCATATAAAATCATTTTTACTCTTCTCTGTAGGAAGATTAATAATTCTCCCATATTGATATTTATCTCGTATTCTTTTATTTTCCACGTTAAGTCTTTCAACTAAAAGAGGAATTGCTATATTACTCCAAAAAGCACAACATACCTTCTCGCTTGATATGCCTCCATGGTCATGCATATCTACATCTATATCTTCTCCTTCCTCTAACCTTTGCCCAGTAATTTCTTCAATTGCTAAGTACAATTTTTCAAGAAAACATTCTTCGCCATATGGAAACTGTATCTCTTTAAATGTTTCTTCTAAATCATCCCATAGATAAGGGTCTCCTCTAAGACCCCAATGCTCTGGCCGTTCTCTAAACATCTCTGCTACTGTCATTTTAATCCTTCTCCCTTATAGCCTCTGTCTATAGTTTAACCTACAAGTACAATTCATACCAGTATCTTTTCCTGCACTTTCTCCTGCTTTCTCTTTTGTCCCTTAACCCTTTTCTCTTTTAAGAAATTTTTTACTCAAAAATTTCTTCCTACTATGTACCGCTAAAAAAAACTCTTTCCCACTTCACCCCTCAC
>JAEYNQ010000229.1 GCA_023412455.1 Bacillota bacterium | reverse complement strand
AACTTTTTTTCAAGAAAGCCAATGTTCTATTAACTAGATTGCCATATGCACCCACTAAATCTGCATTATTTAGTGTAATGAGTTCACGATATGAAAAATCTGCATCTCTTCTTTCAGGCCCGTTTGATAACAAGATATACCTAATAACATCTGGATGATAGTGATCCATTAAATCTTTCACCCATACAGCCCAATTATTGCTTGTGGAAAGCTTTTTACCTTCAATGGTCACATATTCGCTTGATATTATTTTCTGTGGTAATGCATCTACATTTATCCCTATAAGTAATGCGGGTAGAATGACATTATGAAAAGGGATATTGTCTTTGCCGTGTATATAGTAAGAGGTCGTTTCATTATTCCAAAAGGCTTTATAATCTTTACCCTTTTCATTTGCCCACTTCATACTTGCTGTTAGATAACCTAACACAGCGTCTATCCATACATAAATTTTTTTATCTTCATATCCACCTATAGGTACATCTATACCCCAAGGAAGATCTCTAGTAATGGCTCGGTCTTGTAGCCCTTCATCTATATAACGGTTTGCAGTATTTATTGCATTGACTCTCCAATTCTCTTTGTATTCATTGACATAGTTCTTCAACGCATCTTCCAATCGCGATAAGGCAAAATAGAGTTGTTTTGTAGGTTTAACAGATGGGGTATGGCCACATGTCTTACATTTCTTATCCCGTAAATCTAATGGATCGAGTAAACTTTGACAATGGTCGCATTGATCTCCTCGAGCCACTTCACCACAAATAGGACATATGCCTTCTACAAATCTATCTGGTAAAAATTGATGGCAATGCTCACAATATACCTGGTCCATTTCTTTTTCATAAATATATCCATTCTCATAGAGTGTCACAACTAATTCCTGAACTTTTGTTTTATGAAATGCATCATCTGTTCGCGTATATAAATCATAAGAAAATCCAATTTTATTAAAGCAATCTATAAACTCTTGGTGATATTTATCTGTAATAACATGTGGCTCAACCCCCTCTTTTTTGGCTCTTACAGATATAGGTGTCCCATGACAATCACTTCCAGATACATAAAGAACATCATCTCCTTTTTTTCTATGATACCGGGCAATAACATCCCCTGGTAATAATGCTGCCAAATGACCTACATGTAAAGAGCCATTTGCATAAGGCCATGCTCCTCCAACTAAAATATTCATACTATCTCCTCCTGTATTGTAATTTGATATAAACAACAAAAAACCTCGTCTCTATAGAAAACTATAGAGACGAGGCTAATTATCCCCGTGGTACCACCCTAATTTACTTATACTTCGCAGTATAAATCTCTTCAAGTACGCCATAATGACTATAATTCATGGTTATACTCTATCGCTATAACAGGCGAACCTGTTGCAATCTAAATCTAAGATAAACTTAGAAATTCAATTGCACTACTCCAAGGCCATTTTCCAATTAGTATACTTTGCTTCTTTTCAGCTCCCGAAGCTCTCTGGAAAAGCTTTTCTAATTGTACTTTCCTTTTCAATGTATTTAAATATTGATTTAATTAACTGAATATTATCATGACTAAATGGTTCTGTCAAGGATGGATCCTTAAAGTTGTGTTTTTAGGTAATGATATTATTTTGTGCTACTTTTTAAATCCTGCTTAATAGTTCCTTTTGTTGTTACTTATATACACCTCTATAATTTTCAGGTAATAATTCGGCTATCTTTTTCATGATATAGCGTATAGCAAAGTCTTCATATTCTTGTTTATCTTGTTGGTTTACTCTTTTGGGGAAATCAAATTGTTTACCAATGTTAATATGAACCTCTGCATAATTAAAGGTTTCTGCCCCCATATCTCCCTCTTTATTTATAGGCAGCAGTTTTTCTGTCCCATATAATCCAATAGGTACAATAGGAACTCCTGTCATTCTTGCTATAAGAAGGATTCCTTTCTTAGCCTCTATCAAACTTCCCTTTCTACTCCTAGTTCCTTCTGGGAAAATCAATATGCTTTCCCCTTGCTTAACAAGATGAATAATTCGCTTAATCCCTTCTTTATCCGCCGTATTGGGGGCAATATGCGTCGTTTTTACCACATTCATCCCTATGTTTGTCAAGGCATTATGAGATAACTTGATCCCTGCTATAAAAGTTGGGTCAATCTCTTTTAACACCTTATCTAAAACTAACCCATCTGAATTGCTCAAATGATTACATATAAAAATCGTGGGGGTTTTGATCCCCTTTAAGTTTTCTTTCCCTTGTATATTAAAGGTAGCATACTTCTTTAAATACTTATCAACTATTTTTTTAGAAACATATTTGACAAATTGATTGGGCAACTTATTGATTATTTTTGCTACTGTAATAGATAGCATACCCTTCCTCCTTCCAATGTCACTATAGTATGAATAAATCAAGTTTATCAGATAATATCACATTTTCTTGTTAACATCAATTTTTATAAACTATAATCTATCATTTTCTATAACCCCTAACAATAAATTAAAGAAAGTTACCCTTTCTCCTTACTTATTACCACAAGAGCTCCATAAGAAATAAAAGTAATACCTTTCTTTCATCCTATAATAAATTGCATTTACTATATTTTTTGGGTGAAATACCTACGATTTTGTTAAAGGTTTTAATAAAGTTGGCATAATCATTAAAGCCACTTCCTTCACAAGCTTCTTTAACGGAACAGCCACTAGCTAACATGGATTTCGCAATACTGATACGACGAGCTGTTAGGTATTTACTAATAGTGGTGCCTGTTTCTCGTTTAAATAAGCGACATGCATAGGAACTACTGATAAAAAGCTCTTTTGCTAAGGTTTCTATGGAAAATGGCTGTGTAATATTTTCATTTATATACTCTAATAAATCATTAATCAGTTCATTATTGGGATATTTAAGGTAAATGGCTTCCTCTTGATATTGCTCTGTAAACAACCGATTAATAAAAACCATTAACTCTCTAAAAACAGCTTCTTCTATGATATCACACCCATAACCTTTTGCCATTAAAAGCTTATTAATTAAGGCTTGGATATACTGCAACTCATAGGGGGTAGTACCCATATGATGTACACGACCTCTTTCCCTTTGAGTAAAACATTGACACAGATCCGTCTCTTTTGAAGAGCAACTCATTAAAAAGTCAGGATCAATACAAAGAACTATCCGTTCATTGGGTTCTAACTCTTCCTTACGCAAATAATGACTTTCATATTGATTAATGACAAATACATCCCCCTTTTTCACATCATAAGTACACTGATCAATGAAAAAACGTTTGTTTCCTGACAAGGATATATACACTTCAAAGCAATCATGAATATGCATATCTAATGTTATTTCTTGACTATAGAGTTGGGCAATAGCAAATCTTTTCTCACGCAGACAAGCTGCAATGGCTTCCTTACAAGACCCATATGCTTTCATTCCTTTTCCTCCTCCTCTACTCTCTCTTATTAATTTAGTTCAATATTTACCATATTTCAAGTACAATGTGACAACTAATTGCAAATCGTGTATGTTATAATAAATTTATCAAATAGTAATAAGTCATAGAATCTTATTACTTTTTAATATAAGGAGGGTATATAATGAGTTTTTTAAATAACTTTTCTCTTGAAGGAAAAATAGCTTTGGTTACAGGTGCTGCTTATGGTATTGGTTTTGCTATTGCAAGTGGTTTTGCCAAAGCCGGTGCTACCATCGTCTTTAATGATATTAACCAGGAATTAGTAGACCAAGGGATTGCTGCTTACAAAGAAGCTGGTATAGAAGCTCATGGTTATATCTGCGATGTAACAAATGAAGAGCAAGTTAATGCCACAATCGCCCAAATTGAAAAAGAAGTTGGGGTGATTGATATTTTAGTTAATAATGCAGGGATTATCAAACGTATTCCTATGATTGAAATGTCTGCTCAAGATTTTAGACAAGTGATTGATATCGATTTAAATGGACCTTTTATTATGTCTAAAGCCGTTATCCCTTCCATGATCAAAAAAGGGCATGGTAAAATCATCAATATTTGTTCGATGATGAGTGAATTAGGTCGTGAAACAGTAGCCGCTTATGCAGCAGCTAAAGGTGGCCTTAAAATGCTTACTAAAAACATTGCTTCTGAATACGGTGAGTTTAATATTCAATGTAATGGTATTGGACCTGGTTATATTGCTACACCACAAACGGCTCCTCTTAGACAACCCGGTGTTCCTTTCAATGAATTTATTATTTCTAAGACACCTGCTGCACGTTGGGGAACACCAGAAGACCTTATGGGACCAGCTGTCTTCTTAGCTTCTGATGCTTCTGACTTTGTAAATGGTCATATTCTTTACGTAGATGGTGGTATTTTAGCCTATATTGGTAAACAACCTAAATAAGTGTTTTTACATAAAAACCCCTCTCTTTGACTGAAGAGAGGGGTTTCAAACATCTTTTCTATTCTTCTTTTTGAGCATTAAAAGCCTTTGTTCGCATTTTAATACGTTTGGCATAATCAATAATCTTTCGATTGTATTCCTGATCCATAAGGGGTGAGGAAATTAAGAAATCCGCCGTGGATTGATTGGTAGCCACTGGAATATCATAAAGGGCAGCAATACGTAAGAGTGCCTTTACATCGGGATCATGAGGCTGCGAAGACAAGGGGTCCCAAAAGAAAATCATAAAATCAATAGTGCCTTCCACAATACGACACCCCACTTGCTGGTCCCCACCTAAGGGGCCACTATTAAAGGCTGTAATAGGAAGTTCTGTTGCTCCTGCTAAGAGGCTAGCTGTGGTTCCTGTTCCACATAAAAAATGTTTACTTAACTTCTCTCTATTTTGTTGCACCCATGCAATAATATCTTGTTTACGACTATCATGGGCTATTAAAGCGATGCTTTTTTGTTTTTGCATCTTAACCAGTTTAAAATCCTTTTCTTCACTCATTGGTATCCTCCCTTATTGTCTTTATTATCCTGTTGTCTTTCTCTTTATTATAATGGTTTTTCTATCACTTGACCATATCTTTTGTATTCTTTATACTTTTCGCCAATTGTATCTACAAAGTAGCTGCGAGGGGCTTCATTATGATAGGTTAAAATCAATTGCTGACGCGGCCTCGTCATGGCCACATAAAAAAGACGTCTTTCTTCTTCCAAATGATTGTCTCTTATACTACGCGCTGAAGGGAAAACCCTTTCATTACAGCCTGCCACATAAACCTTGTCAAATTCTAAACCTTTGGCTTGATGAACGGTAATAATGGGAATGCGATTTTTAAAGTAAGCTGTCTGCTCCAGTTCACTGTAATGAAGAGAAGCATAGGTGAGTAGCTGAATATAATTATCCTTTAAGGACAAGTCTTTTTCATAAAGGGCCTCTGCTATACGGTAAAGCTCTCTTAAGGCTTTAATAGCTTGGGAGTCATAATAGGCTTTAAACCCACAGGCATTCATTAAGTAAGCCAAAGTTTCTGACAGAGAATGACCTAAAAGATAGTCCTTTACCTTATTAAGTCGTTCCTTGTACTCAGCCATATAGGGATAAAAAGCCTCTATAGCCTCTAATCGCTCCCCTTGCTTTTCTTGGACTTTTAAAAGAAGATGAGTGAGAACTTCACTGGTGGCTAAAATATCAAAAAAGGCATTGTGATTCGGCTCATGCTCTGTTTTTATCAAAGAGGATAAGGTACTTAACTTATGATTTTCCAGTGTGGGGTATACCTTATAGCCTAAATCCAAGGTGTCATAAATACCTTTTATATTTAAAGGGGGTAAATCATAACGTTCCAGTGAGCTACGAATAATTTGAAGGTCATAATTGATATTATGACCAATGACCACCTTCCCTTCTACAAAGCTTAAGAGCTGCCTTAAAGCAGCTTCTGGCGCAATACCTTTCTTAGCTAGCTTCGCATCAGAAAAGCCATGGACATAAAAGGAGCTCCCTACCAAACGGGTAGGCTTTACTAAAATATCTAATTTGTCTTTAACCCCTCCTTCTCCATAGCAAATGGCGGCAATTTGTACTAAGTCATCATGGCTCGTATCCAGGCCTGTGGATTCCACATCTAGAATCACTAGCTGATTGTGCTTGTAGCCCTCCCATAAGGGTAAATAAGGATCTTTACTATTGGTATGAAACCAATCATGAAGGTACATATAACAGTCCTTGGTTTGCCCTAGCTTCTTTAAAAGCCACTCCCCCATTCCTATATAAGGATGTCTACAAAGTCTTAATAAGGCCTGATTGTTTCGTTCATTGACACTATAGGCCACAAAATCCAAAATATCCTTAATTTCTTTTTTACGAAAGAACTTGGTATCCTCTATTACGGTGCAAGGAATACCGAGATGGTGAAAATAATGAGAGATGCTCTTGGCATAATCATTGGTACGGGTTAAAATGGCCAAGCTTGTCTTAGATGAATTCTCCTTCTCTTTTTCCTCTTGAATCAGCTGAGCAAGGAGTTGGAGTTCTTGGGCTTTATTAGCTGCTTCTATGACCTGAATCTTCTCCCCTACCACCTCTGAAGTAGCTAAGCAGTGAACCGGATAAAGGGCACTGCTTTTAATATAGTCATTGGCCGCTTCAAGAAGCACTTGGGTGGAACGGTAATTGGCGGATAAATGAAGGGTTTTTGGGGTAAAATCTTTCTTAAAGTCTTCGATCATCGATGCCGGACTAGACCCTCTCCATTCATAGATGGTCTGATTAAAATCCCCAAATAAGGCAAGATGATTCCCTAAGGCTAATTGCCGAATTAAGTGGTATTCTCTTATACTGGTGTCCTGCATCTCATCCACTTGAATATACTGATAGCGCCCTTGCCACCTTCTTTGTACCCCTTCCTGTTCTAAAAGGTATTGGGCTTCTACAATAAGGTCCATAAAATCCACACAGTTATTCTCCTTTAGACGCTTGATATAGGCTACAAGAAGCTCTAGGCCATAACGGCTTAAAAAAGGAGATATTTTCTTTTTGAGGCCTTTCTGCTCCTCCCAATAGTCTTTGATTAATAAGCCATAGGCATAACGTTTTTCTATAGGATAACTCAGGCTAAAGCGCTTAATATTCTCAATAAATTGACGGAGTTCAGGAAAATAAAGCGGTTCATCCTTTAACCCCTTCTCCTCTAAAAGGTCATGGAGAATACTATCACTATCGGTTTCATCTAAAATCGTGCAGGGAAAGGAAAAATGAGAAAGTTGCTTTTCTTGACTAATGAGGGTATAACAAAAGGCATGAAAGGTCTTTATAGTCAGCTGACTGACTTCCTCTGGATTGGTAAGGGCCATACGGTCCTTCATTTCCTTCGCTGCTTTATTAGTAAAGGTTAGACAAAGTATATTCTCTGGGCCCACACCCTGATTGAGTAAATAAGTCGTGCGCAAGGTAATGACTTTGGTCTTTCCCGTTCCTGCTGGCGCCACGACAAGGAGATGGGCCTCTATTTCTTTAACAGCCTGCTGCTGCTCTTTATTTAAATCCCTAAATGCCTCTTCAAACACGACATATCACCTCTTTTCAATGCTTATTATACCATATCTTTTATTGCAACTGTCCTTTTTTCATAGTAAGATGAGTATGACTTCTTTCCTATCTTATCCTACTACTTGATAGGTACTTTTGAAAGAAGACTCTATTTATAAAATAGAACGAGGAGAATATCATGACAGCTTTTATAGAGTTATTACAAGATGCCCTTCATAAGGGAAATTTTGTCCGTTGTATCTGGAGCAATCCCCGTAAAAGTGGTGGTCCCCAAAAAATGACGGCCAAAGCCATTACTTTAGGGACCACTTATACCCTTCAATTTGCTCTTTTACAAGATCAAAAGGAATTTCATCATAATATAGCCTGTGAAAAGGTAGCTGACTTCGTCCAAGAGAAAGGTCAAGGCTATAAGCAAATTCAGCTTTTTACAGGGGATGCAGACTATACCATTCTAGTCAATAAAAAAGGGGAGCCCACCATTAAGAAACGTCCTGCTACCCAACAAGTGCCTACTTCCCTTTCTCATAATCGCCAAAAAAATTATCTTTTAGACACCCCCTCCTCCACACCTTTTTTAAAAGCCCTAGGCTTAATGGACCAAGGAGGACAAATTAAACCTTCGAAATACGATAAGTACAAGCAAATTAATCGGTATTTGGAAATCGTTTCAGATACCTTAAAAAGTCTACCTGAAGGGCCACTGCGCATTGTGGATTTTGGTTGTGGCAAATCCTATTTAACCTTTGCCCTTTATCACTATCTCCATGTTTTATTAGGCAAAGAAGTGGAAGTCATTGGCCTGGATTTAAAGGCGGATGTCATCGCCTTTTGCCAAAAGCTAGCCCTAGACTTAGGATTTAGTGGCCTTAAATTCCAAGTAGGGGATATTGGCCAATACACCACCGACCAGACTATTGATATGGTTGTTTCCTTACATGCCTGCAATACAGCGACAGATAGTGCCCTAGCCAAGGCCATTGGCT
>JAEYNQ010000089.1 GCA_023412455.1 Bacillota bacterium | reverse complement strand
AAATACTTACAAAGATACTATATTCCATATAATATTACAGTTCCTTTTATCATTTACAAATAGAGTATATTTAAACAGACTTATTAGAGTCGCCTACCAAAACCATTATTACTGTTACCTATTTTCTGAAGTTGACTGGGTGTAAAACCGGTAATTTTTTTAAACACTTTATTAAAGTGACTGATATCAGCCATACCAACTAAGTTAGCTGTATCTGAAATAGAGAAATGGTTAAGGAGATAGTGACAGGAGAGTTTAATTTTATGTTCATTGATGTATTCTACGATAGTTGTATTAAGATTTTTTTTAAAGATATATTGGAGTGAACGTACGGAAATAGAACAGTACTTAGCAATATCTTCAATATAAATTTTCTTATGCAGATTGGAATCGATGTAATCTTGTGCTTTTTCCAGAGTAGTAAAGGGAATATTAGAAGATAAAGATTGGTTTTTGCTCTTAGTAAGGATTTGAAAACTTTCCATAAGTAATGTTTTGATAGTTTGTAAAAGTCCGTAATCAAATTTAGAGCAGTAAAGGCTATAGTTGTTAATAAAATCGAGGTATGTAAAAATTTTATAGCTTTCAGAATGAATACATTGATGCTGTTTAAGAAACTGTTCTAGAATACTATCTTCCGGAGAAGAAATAGGGACAGAACTATCTAGACACTTGATATCTATAAAAACATAAAGCAAGAATAATTCGTCGTATTTTGTACAAGTAATAGCATGATAAGCATAGGGGTCTGTAAGTATAATATCTTGAGCAGCAATAGAATAATCTACATTATTATAAGTAAATATTCCTTTACCTCTAAGGATATAACAAAGTTCGTAGCAACTATGAGAATGTATGTTGTTCGATAACTGGTCAAGATTAAAAGTGCAGTAGTCTACAATTTTACAGATGACACTATATTTGTCAAGTTTAAACTCAAACTTCTGGTTAATAATTAGTTTAGAATAGGTACTGAACATAGTCATCTCCCTTTTTGTGATTGCATAAAAAACCAAATAATAATTGAATTAATTAATTGATAGAAAAATAATACAATAATTAAAATAATAATATTTTACAAAATAAAACAAAAAAATACAAGACATATGCAAAAAAGTTGTTAAAAAATATAACAAAATTTCAAATGATTAAAATTAGGTTGTGTATAATTAATATAATTTTGGTGTAATAAAAATTATAACTTAAATATGCGTGAAAAAACAACTAGTTTGCGTAATCTGCGTATTATCCTTATGTAGGCTGGGCTATAATAATAATATCAAGGACTTGGTAACACTATCTAAATAAGGAGTGGAAGTTATGACTAGTAGAGAGATTGTAATAGCAAGTATTAATCATAAGCAACCTACTCGTATACCTGTAGACTTAGGTGCTACTCCTAGTTCGGGTATTTCGGCTATAGCTTATACCAATTTAAACAAGTATTTAAACATGAAGGATTCAAAGACGTATATATATGATGTTGTACAGCAGGTTGCGCAGCCTGAGCAAGCTATTTTGGATAGGTTTGGAATAGATGTTATTGATGTAGGGAGAGCTTTTAATGTGACACCTGAAGATTGGGCACCTACTACTTTGGCAACAGGAGATATAGCTTATTACCCTAAATGGTTTAAACCGGAATTACAACCTAATGGTGCTTATGTGGCTAGGGATGAGTTAGGAGAAATCATTGCAAAAATGCCTAAGGGTGCTACCTTCTTCGATCAAACAATTTTTCCATATCTTGATGAATATCCCGAGAGTTATAAAGATATTGGCGTTGCTATGAATAAAGTATTATGGCAAAAATTAGTACATAGTCCATGGGATCATGCGAATGAACCTGATTTTTGGCAACAATTGAGACGGAAATGTATTCACCTTAGAAATACGACAGATAAGGCATTAATGATTGTATGTGGATGTAATTTATTTGAGTGGGGAACTTTTTTAAGGAGAATGGATAATTTCTTAATGGATATTTATTCGGAACCAGAGGAAGTAGAGAGACTTGTAGATGCACTCTTAGAAGGGCACCTAGCAACACTTGGAAAGGTATGTGAGACAGTTGGGGATATAGTAGATATTATAAGATTTGGAGATGATTTGGGGATGGATAGTGGTCCTTTTATGTCTCCTGAAAAATATAGGACTATATTTAAACCACGTCACAAGATACTCTGTGAGTATGTTCATAAGCATAGTTCTATGAAAACTTTTTTACATTCTTGTGGCTCCATCTATAAGCTTATTCCAGATTTAATTGATGCTGGTTATGACATTATTAATCCAGTGCAAACCTGTGTTGTAGATATGCAACCTCAACGACTGAAAGAAGAATTTGGTAAAGATATCACCTTTTGGGGAGGTGGAGTAGATACACGTCACATTCTTAATAGGGGAACAGTGCAACAAGTTAAAGACGAGGTAAGAAGAAATATAGAAATTTTATTACCAGGTGGAGGTTTTGTTTTTAATACCGTTCATAATATCATGCCGGATGTACCACCAGAAAATATCGTAGCTATGTTTGAAGCAATAGATGAGTACAGATAGGGGAGAAAATATGGAGAGATATGGTTCAATCATTAAAGTAGTGCCTGATAAGCTAGAAGAATATAAGAGACTTCATCAAGCTGTTTGGCCAGAAGTATTGGATAGGATTTATGAATGTAATATCCGTAATTATTCTATTTACTATCGTGACGGCTATTTATTTAGTTACTATGAGTATGTTGGAGAAGACTATCAAAAAGATATGAAAAAGATGGCAAATGATTCAAAAACACAGGAATGGTGGAAATACACGGATCCTTGCCAACAAAAAGTAGAAAGTGCTACTAAAGATGAATGGTGGGCCAGTATGGAAGAAGTTTTTCACGTTGATTAGAGAAAGGGAGGGACAACGAGTGAAAGGGAAAAATACTATAAAAAGCTTATTTGCTAGAAGTGAAATAACAGTTATCTTGGCAACAGTTACACTCTTTATAATATTTTCGTTATTTTCGGATAGTTTTTTATCGGGTTATAACTTATTTAATATCTCTCGAACAGCAGCTATCTATATCTTTATTGCACTAGGACAAGCTATGGTAGTAATTGTAGGGGGTATGAACTTATCGTTAGGGCAAATAGGAGGCTTAACAGTTGTTATTGCCGGGTACTGCATGCATGTTATGGGGCTCCCTCCTCTAGTAGCTATTGTAGCAGGACTTTTTGTGGGATGTTTGTCAGGATTTATCAATGGCTTTGTAATGACAAAGTTAAAGTTAAATTCTTTTGTTGTAACGTTAGCGACTTCATTTATCTTTACAGGCCTTATTAATGGTATTTCAAAAGGATATCCTTATACTGAGATTCCTAAAAGCTTTACATTTTTAGGAAGAGAAGGTTTTTTAGGTATCCCCTTACTACTATGGTTTGCACTTATTACGCTTATTATTGTAGGGTACATATTTAAGTATACTGTAACAGGACGTCGTGTTTTAGCAACTGGAGGCAATATAGAAGCAGCTAAGATGTCGGGGATTAATACAAATAAGACCATCATACTAGCCAATATGGCATCAGGTTTCTTTGCAGCTGTAGCTGGACTACTTTGGATTTCAAGAACAGGATCTGCTCAGCCTTCAACAGGTAGTGACTGGATGGTAATCTCTTTTGCGGTAGCAGTTATTGGAGGAACAGCCTTAAAGGGTGGGGTAATTAATGTTATAGGCATTTTATTTAGTTCATTCCTCATTGTCATGGTTAAAAATGGACTTGTTATGGTAGATGCTAATATTTACTTCGAGCAAGCGTACTTAGGAGCTATTTTATTACTTGCCGTATCGCTTGATAGTATTAACAATATTATTAAAAAATGCAAATCTAGAAAGAATCTTAAGTTGACACAACAGCAAATGACGGAAAGTATGTAGTTAAGTTTATAAAAATCATTTACTAAAGGGGGATTAAGGTATGAAAAAGATATTTGGATTATTTTTAACGGGAGTAATGGTATTAGGTACGTTAACAGGATGTGGAGGGAATAATACTCAGCCAAGTTCAAGTGTAGAAAAACAAGCAGATACAACACAGAAACAAGAAGCACCTAAGAAAGAAGTTAATAGTCAAATTGTATGGTATGCACCAGCACCTCATCCTTATTTTGATGAAGTAAAGCAAGGGGTAGAACAATTTTCTAAGGATCAAGGAATAGAGGTAAAAATGTAAATTGGTCCTGACTGGACACAAGCTAGTGAAAATGAAAAGGTAGAAGCTCTAGCTGCTCAAGGTATGACAGGGTTATCTATTTATCCATGTGATGCCAGTGGTGCCAATGGTTTATATGAGGAACTTACAGATAGAGGAATTAATGTGATTAATTTTGGTACAGATACTGGTAAACCAACTACAGCATCTTTTGCGGTAGCTACAGATGTGAAGCAAGCAGCTTACAATGCAACAGAGGCAGTCATTCAGATGATGGGTGAAAAAGGTAATATCCTTAATGTACTTGAAGTATTAGAAGATCCTAATACAACTCTTAGAAAACAAGGAGTTGAAGAATGTGTAGCAAAGTATCCTAATGTAAATATTATCCAAGAAGTAGCGGGTATTAAAACAGCTGAGGAAGGTGTAAGTAAGATTGAAAGTGCTCTTTCAGCCAATGTAGACAAGATTGATGGGATTGTATGCACAGGATTTAATACAACCGTTGCTGTTGTTCAGACTTTGAGTGATTACTATGAAAAGCAAGGTATGGATAAAAGAATTTATACAATCGGTATAGATACAGATCCTACCGTTATCAAGGCTATTGAAGAGGGTATTTTAGATGCAACAATTGCTCAAAATCCAAAAGGACATGGGTATATTTCTTGTATGGTACTTAAACTATTAGATGAAGGCTATAAAGTTAAAGCAGGTCAATACTTTATTGATGCAGGGTGTGTTGTTGTAGGTAAAGATAATCTTACGACTTATGCAGGAGATATAGATGGCGTCACACAAGGTATTTTAAGCGTACTTACAGAAATGTATCTTGAAAAATAAGTGAATGCTACAGCACATGGAGGGGGCCACACAAGATGCTAGAGATTAAAAATATTACTAAAGTATTTCCAGGTGTAAAGGCATTAGATGATGTAAGTCTTACCTTTAAGAGAGGAGAAATACATGCTTTAATGGGGGAAAATGGGGCGGGCAAATCCACCTTAATGAAGATTATAACAGGGATTTATCAAGCAGAATTAGGTGAAATACTATTGGATGGCAAGGTGCTTAAGAATAAGAGTTTTCAGGATGCGGTTAACCATAGTATCAATATGGTTAGTCAAGAGATTCAAGTTATTCCACAGGCGACTATTGCAGAGAATATTGTGCTCGATCGTATTGGACAGTTTAAAAAGAAAGGAATAGTAGACTGGAAGGCTGTGAATGAGGTTGCTACTAACTATTTAAAAATGGTAGGTCTAGATATTTCGCCTACTGAGAAAATAGGGGATTTAACGGCTGCACAGAAACAACTTATACAAATTGCAAAAACACTTTCCTCTAATGCATCCTATATCTTAATGGACGAACCTACTTCTTCGCTTACCAAATTTGAAGCAGATAATCTGATTAAAATTGTTAAACGGCTAAAAGAACAAAATGTATGTGTCATATTTGTTTCACATAAAATTGAAGAAGTCATTGAGCTATGCGATAAGGTTTCTGTTTTAAGAGATGGCAAATTTGTAGGTACAAAGGAGTGTAAGGAACTATCGCGTAGTGATATTGTTAAAATGATGATAGGTAGAGATGAGGTAGATAACTATCTAGGTCAATTAAATATAGAAGAGGAAATCGTTTTAGAGGTTAAAGGTCTCTGTAAATATGGACAATTTAACAATATCAATTTTAGTCTTAAAAAAGGTGAGATATTGGGATTCTATGGTTTAGTAGGTTCAGGCCGAACAGAGCTTGCCAAACTTCTTATGGGAGCAGATTCTTTTGATGAGGGGAAAGTGTTTATTCATGGTAAGGAAGCTAAGATTACTTCTATATCAGATAGTCTTTACCACTATGGACTAGGCTATATTACTGAAAATAGAAAAGAAGAAGGGCTTATCTTAGATGATAGTGTTTTAAATAATTTTTCTATTGCTATATGGCATAAGCTTAAGAATAAGTTTGGTAAGATTAATCTTAGGGAAGAAAATAGTATTGCAACAAATATGATTGACAAGATGAAGGTTAAAACCCCCAACCCTAAAACAAGTGTGGGGAGCTTATCGGGAGGGAATCAGCAAAAGGTAAGTATAGGTAAATGGCTTACTGCAGGATGTGATATTCTGATTATTGATGAACCAACAGTAGGTGTTGATGTAGGAGCTAAAGAATACATACATGAATTAATATGGAAATTAGCTAAAGAGGAAGGGAAATCTATTATTTTAATTTCCTCAGATATGCCAGAGCTTATTACTCTTTCAAGACGTATTCTTGTTTTTAAAGAATTTAAAATTATGGGGGAAGTAATAGGTCTTAATGAAAAGGAATATGGTTATCAAGAAGTTAGTGATAGGATAGGAGCATATATGTAATATGCAAACAAATAGCTAGAGTCTAGGGTTAAATACAATTATCAACAAATACCTACCCGAAAGGGCTCTAACCATTCTTGTGGTCTTTCCTTTGCTTAATAAGTTAAGTGCTTAGAGCTCTTCTATAAAACTTGAATAAATTTGAAAGGGACGTTGATGGGTTCCTAAAAAGCTCGTACAGTAGGTATCGAGCTTTTTATACAAACCCTATCTAAGCAGCTTTTTTACAACCGTAATAAACTTCATAAGGGTATTTATAATTGTGACTTTGATGAGGGTGTTCCTCGTTGTAAGACTTTATAAAGTTATTGATACCCTATCGTTTGATAGACTTATTTACATAGGTAAGTACTGATTCTACTTGTAACGTATCTGAAAGTTCATAACCAACTATGTAGCGTGAATGCCAGTCGATGATAGCAGTAAGGTACATAAAGCTCTTGTAAAAAAGATTACAGAGTCTGAGCCCTCAGTGGCGTTTTTAGAAGAGCTATTTACCATAACAGGAAACCGATTTGGATTTAATAAAGCTTAGGAACGATATTGTTTAGGAGTGAGCCCTGTATACTTCTTAAACACTTTGGAAAAGTAGCTTTGATCTTCAAAACCTACAGCAATGGCAATATCAATAATAGCATAGTCCGTATTAGCCAGAAGACGTTTGCTTTCTTCAATACGTACCATATTGAGATACTCTCTAAAAGCAGAACCACTGTATTGTTTAAAAATACTAGAAAGGTAAGCTGGATTGAGATGAACATATTGGGCAACATCCTCTAGGGAAAGAGGCTTAGAGTAGTTTTTAGAGATATAACTAATAGCCTTTTTTAGGGTGTCATTACTTTTAATAGGGTTATAGTTAAAAGTACTTTCAATAAAAACTTCTACAGATTGTTGAAGTTTTACACACAGTTCTTCAAAATCAGTAATTTGCTGAAGGGATTTTAAAAATTGATTATTGATTTTTAAGATAGTATCTGTAGCCCCTCCACCTTCAATAGCAGCACGGGAAAGTAAAGAACACAGTTCTACAGCTCTGGCTTTGAGGATATCTAGACTGTTACCTTCAGAAAAAAACACATAACCTAATAGGTCATTGAGAATCCCCTTAGCTTCTTGGAGATCCCCTATTTTTACTTTACTAATAAGTTGTTTTTCTTTTTCGTAAGGATAAGAGGCTTTGTCAGGTATGTAGACGTTTTTGTACATTTGTATAGCTTCGTTAATTTTAGATTGTTGATGAATTTTATCTTGATTATCAATAAACTGTTTTTGGCTATCGGGGATAAGGTTATAAAATAAGAAATAAAGTAAACGGCTAATCTGGGTGACCACAGCAGGGGGAATGATGCGAATGGAATGAGAAGTATCATAAAGCTCTAAGAGGTCATCGGTTTGAATGGTGTAACGGTGGGCCACATCTGAAATAAGGAGAGAGTCTGGCGTGTCCATAAGAAAAGGCCCCACTAAAATAGAGGCAAAAAATACCCCTTTATTGAGCAGTGGAAAAACAATATGATTGAGATTGGCATGACAAGAAAAGATATAGGTTTCGCCTAAATCAATAGCCTTTTGACTAGCAGCAATATGAATCTTTTCACAAACCTCATTTTTAGGAAGATATTGCTTGATAATGTTACAAAAAGGAGTGGTAGCACTGCAAGCTTCTAAAATATTTCCTTGTTCATCAATTACTTGAATGGGTAAGTTTAAGCAGGTTTGAAAAGCCTCGAGCATTTCTAAAAATCTTTTTTTATCTACAATGGTATAGAGGTAAGGCTTCATCGAGAGATTCTCCTTTTTTAGCATAATAATAGGTAATTTGAAGGTTTTTAGCATAATAAGATGTGATTTGTAAAGAGTATATCATAAATATATAAAGAAAATAATATATTTCTAAAAAAATTACATAATTATAGGCTATTTATTCTATATACTGGGGGTAATGATTTAAGAGATAAATAAGTACTTGGAGGGATTGAGATGAGTATATTAGTAGAAATGTCTGAATTGCTACAAAAAGGTAAGGCAAAAAATGTAAAACTTTTAGTTCAACAAGCACTAGAGGAAGGGATAGATCCAAAACAGATTTTAAATGAAGGCTTATTATCTGGTATGATGATTATTGGAGAAAAGTTTAAAAATAATGATGTATTTGTACCTGAAGTTTTAGTGGCAGCCCGAGCAATGAATGCAGGAATAAGTATTTTAGAGCCTAAACTAATAGAGGTAGGTAATAAACCTGTTGGTAAGGCAGTCATTGGAACTGTAAAAGGGGACCTACATGATATTGGTAAAAATTTAGTAGCCATGATGTTAAAAGGGGCAGGTTTAGAGATTTATGATATAGGTGTAGATGTAGAAGCAGAGGACTTTATCAATAAGGCAGAGGAGGTAGGAGCTGATATCATTTGTATGTCTGCATTGTTGACTACTACTATGCCTAGCATGAAGGGTGTTATGGATGCTTTAAATGACAAGGGACTCCGTAATAAGTATATCATAATGGTGGGTGGAGCTCCTGTAAGCGATAGCTTTGCTAAACAAATTGGTGCAGATTATTACACGCCTGATGCCACCAGTTGCGCAGAAGTGGCAAAAAAAGCTTTACTAGAAAAATAAGAGGCTTATACATATTTTTGTTTAAGTAATAGAAAGAGATAAGGATGGGTACTGCAGATGCTGTAGTGCCCATTTATGTACTCTTAAAAAAGAAATTAAAAGGGGGATATAAGTGGGTCAAGCTACTATTATCAATACATTTAACATAGATATTCAACAAGAAGCAGTTCTAAATCAAATAGGTTGTTATGAAGAGAGTTCCATTTACTCTGAAATTGTAGAGGAATATCATGAATTAATGCCACAAGCTATGGGGCTTATAGAACCCTATGGCATTTTTGAAGTAGTGGACAAGAATGGTACCTTAGGACAGGAGTGGGCAGAAAGGTCCCTTATCTATGTGACACTCACGGTAGGTAATAAGATCAGTGAATATGTGAGTCAATTATTTATTGAGGGAGATTACCTAAAAGCCATGTTGGCAGATGCCCTAGCTGATCGTTATCTTTTTAGTATGGAAAAGGCAATGGAGGAACCTATTCGGATAGCATGTGAAAGAAGACATCAAGGAATTGAAAGACGATTGGAGGCCCCTAATGATTTGCCCTTAGAAGTTCAAAAGGTGGTTTGGGATGTTTTACAGCTTAAAGAAAGACTAAATATCGATTTATCACGAGGCTATATGTTTAATCCGGTTAAGACGACAGCTTACTTTCTGGTTTTATCGGAGGATGCAAAGCGCTTTAACATACAACATGATTGTAGTAAATGTCCAGCTATAAAGTGTAAGTTCAGACAGACTAAAGCTGTTGAAATAGAAGTTCTAGAAGGGCATAGCTCGAGAAGCATAGCTTGCCAAATAGGTGACAACCTCTTAGAGGCCTTAAAGAAGCACGACATTTTTAAAAGTGCTGTTTGTGGAGGCAAGGGGATTTGTGGGAAATGCAAAGTCCAGCTTGTTAAAGGTGATTTACCTATCACTCTAGAAGACAGGGAAAAATTATCCGAGGAAGAGCTAGAATCAGGTTATCGTTTAGCTTGTAGGGCAGTTATTGAGGAGAGCCTATCCCTCCAGCTTTTAAACGAAGAAGCAGGTTTTGAAGTGTTGACCCATTATAAAGTAGAAAGTCCTTCTTTAAGGGGAAATAAGGGAGAAGAGGCTTTAACACCCCCAGCCTACATATTAGCAATAGATATAGGAACAACGACTTTAGTTGTAGGCTTGGTAGAGGAGAAAACAGGAAAATTAGTAGAGACCACAAGTAGGGTGAATAAACAAAGAGCTTATGGTGCAGATGTGATTTCTCGAATACAGGCTTCTAACGAAGGCAAGGGAAAGGCTCTTCAAGAGAATATTAAGCAAGATTTATTAGTGAGCATGAGACAAGTGTTTGAAAATAGTAAAATCCTTCCTAAGTATGTAAAAGCCATTATTATAGGAGGAAATACAACGATGGGACATCTGTTAATGGGTTATTCCTGTGAAACACTGGGAGTGTACCCCTTTACACCTGTTACTATTGATACCATTAAAATGCCTTTTAAAGAACTTTTTAACACAGAGGATTTAGACTGCCAAGTGGTCTTGCTACCAGGCATTTCAACTTATGTGGGAGGAGATATTACAGCAGGACTTTTAGCGTGTCACTTTGAAGAACGTGAAGAAGTTGCTTTATTTGTAGATATAGGTACCAATGGTGAGATGGCCATCGGGACGAAAGAAGAAATACTCTGCGCAGCTACAGCTGCTGGTCCAGCTTTTGAGGGTGGAAACATTTTATGGGGGGTAGGGAGTATAAGAGGAGCCATCTCCCATGCTGAGTTACGAGAAGATGGATTACACTATGAGACAATAGGGGGAGAACCACCTGTTGGTCTGTGTGGAACAGGAGTCATTGAAATAGTAGCAGAGCTGGTGAGAGAAGAGATAATTGATGAGACAGGTTTGCTGGAGGAAGCTTATTTAGAACAAGGTTATCCCATTGCTGAGACTTTAGAAGGAAGAAAGATTGTTCTAACTCAAAAGGATATAAGAGAGATTCAATTAGCTAAATCAGCTATCCGTACAGGAATAGAGATCCTTTTAAGAAGATATGGGACAACTTATGAACAGGTGGAAAAGGTTTATCTGGCTGGGGGCTTTGGTTTTAACTTAGATCAAGAAAAAGCCATTACCATTGGTCTATTTCCAGAGGCTTTTAGGGGAAAAATAGAAGTAGTAGGTAATACCTCACTAGGTGGGGCAATCTACTATGGAACCCATACAGAGGCCCATGAGGTTACTACAGCTCTTTGTCAAGTAGCTCAAGAGATTAACCTGTCTACAGATAAACATTTTAGTGATTTTTATATGGAATACATGCTTTTTTAAAACACTTTAGAAGCAGGAGTAGTAGGAAAGATAACGGTTAAAAGGAATAGAGAATAAGCAGAGTGAAGAAAACAGGTGGTTAGGAAATATGTATATAGAAAAGGATGAGAGGGAGCTACCTAAAGCCTACCCTTTTGATATAGGCTACTTTATAGCAAAGAGAGAGGATAATACACCAGAATCTTATCATTGGCATAGCTTTCTTGAAATAACCTATGTGGAAGAAGGAAAAGGCTGTTACTATGTCAATGGTAAGACCTATGAAATGGAAGCAGGAGATGTCATTATCTTTAATCAGACAGAGCCTCATGGGTGGCGAACACGAGATGAAAAGATGGTTTTATTAGTGTTGGTTTTTTCTCCAGAGTTTATAGCGGATAAAACCAATTTATTTGACGAAGACTATCTCATTCCTTTTAAAGAAAGAGGAAGCTACTTTAAAAATAAAGTGGTTAAGGAAGAGCAACACACCACTTCTATTGCTACTGTTTTAAAAAATATTTACGAGGAAAATCAGAATAAAGCTTTAGGTTTTCGGTTAATGATTAAAGTAGAGATCCTCCGTATTTTAACCCTATTGATTCGTCATTATGAAGTAGAAGGAGAAGCCCGAGAACTTCTTTCCAAGCAAGGAAAGGAAATGCGAAGGTTAGAAGAAGCCTTTGGCTATATGAAAGAGAACTATACGCAAAAAATAACTTTAGAGGCAGTAGCTCAGGTCGCTTGTATGAGTCCTAGTTATTTTTCAAGCTATTTTAAAAAGGTAACAGGGCAAAGTTTTAAAGAATATGTCATTGCGATGCGCTTAAAAAGGGCAGAAGAGCTTCTTAGCACCACCACAATGAGTAGCTTAGAGGTAGCCAATAGCTGTGGCTTTTCCAATATGGCCAACTTCTACCACCTTTATAAGAAGTATAAAGGACACACCCCAAAAGAGACATAAAAGTCTTTGGGCTATAACATACAAAGATTACCTGGAATCATGAGAGAGTACCTCCTAAAAAAGCAGACAAAGAACATAAAAAAGCAGACGAATTTCCTTACCCATAGGGCTTATGATGAAGGCATACATAAACCCTATGGGTAAGGAGGTTTTTTTATGAAAAATGGTAAATGGGTATTAGGTGTACTGGGTTTAGGCGAAGGAAGAAGTATTATTTCTGCTGCATTGCAAAGTGAATATTATGAGCTAGGTAAGATTTGTGATCTCAATGAAGAGCTTTGTAAAAAGCGCATAGCAGAATTTGGATTAGAGGGTGGTTATACCACGAAGTATAAGGACTTATTAGAAGATGAAGGGATAGATATTATAGGAATTTATACACCAGATGCCTTTCATGCTGAGCATATCCAAGCAGCCCTTTTACATGGCAAGCATGTCATTTGCACAAAGCCTGTTCTTATTGGATTGGAAGGAGCAAAAGAGCTTTTAGAATGTCAGGAACAAACAGGAAAGAGGGTTTTTATCGGTCAAAGTACCCGATTCTTTGAACCCATTATAAAACAGCGAGAGGCTTTTGAAAGGGGTAAAATGGGGGAGCTTGTTAGTGTGGAGTCTCACTATAAGAGTGATTCAAGATGGTTTTTGGAGAGGACTTGGAGCAAGGAGGCAGGTTTTTCTTGGATGTACAACTTTATGATTCATGCAGTAGATTTAGCAGCCTGGTATTTACCCCATATTGAGGAAGTATTTGGGTATGGTGTGGTAAGTCCTAACACAACGGCCTTGGGCCTAAATGTAGAGGATACATTGACTTTTCTAGCAAAGGATGCCAGTGGCTCTTATGCTACTATAGAAGGCGCCTATGGAACACCTAGTTTCAATAGCGATGTAGAATTTCCTATTGCGTGTACCCTGAGAGGGACAAGAGGTATATCCAGAGGGGGCTATAATCGCTTAAGATATTATGAGAAAGTGCTTAAAGAGCAGGTGCCACAGGATCAACCTTCTTATGCCTTAGACGCTAAGGTAGAGGATTTTTATGATGACAAAATCTATACTTTTGAGGAGAAACATAAGTACTATTTTAGGTTTGAAGGAGAAACCCATCATGCAGGGGAATATCAAAATTATATGGATTATTTTGCAAAGGAGCTTGCAGCCCATAGAATCCCCAAGCCGGATTTAAAAGAAGGTATTTATACAATTGCTATTATGGAAGCTATGCATCGGTCTTTAAAGACAGGTAGGCCTATAAAGGTTAGAACACTTCTAGAGGAGTATGGTCTAGAGGAAGTAAAATAAGTACAAAATGAGAGAAAGATAGGCTATAGACATTCGGTCTCCAAAGATGCTACTATGCAATAAAAGGGGAGGTTTGAGATGAATAGTATAAAATACAGTTGTAAGGGACAAAAGATAGACTTCATATTGCAGCAAGGTAAGATGCGTATTGAAATAAAAAGAGAGGATATTTTTAGATGTATCTATACAAAAAGAGAGGATTTCAACGATACCTCACTTATTATTAGCCAACAGGAACCTCAAGAAGTTGCTTACAGTATAAATGAAACAGACGAGGCTATTTGGATTGAGACAAAGGGTATAAAGCTTCAGATTAACAAGGAAGATGGACGCTTTACTTGGTATGAACAAGGAACCTCAAAGCTTTACTTACAGGAAGGTGAGAAAAGCCTAGCTGATACCGACATTATTCACTATACAACAGGTGGTGAAGAGCCTATTATCCATCGGGTTAAGACGGTAGATGGTGAACGAAATTTTATTCGTAATTTGGCCCCTGTAGTCGATCGTAAGGCTTTTAGAGGAAAGCTCTCTTTTAAATGGCAAGAGGATGAAGGGATTTTTGGATTAGGACAGGGAGAAGAAGGCATTTATAATTACCGTGGACATAATCAATACCTTTATCAACATAATATGCGTATTCCTATCCCCTTCTTTGTATCTTCAAGGTGCTATGGGATTTTACTGGATTGTTGTTCTCTCATGACCTTTAATGATGATTGTCATGGCTCTTATCTATTTATGGATGCCATTGAAGAAATGGATTATTATTTTATAGGTGGTCGTGGACTAGATGAAGTGATTGAAGGCTATCGCTATTTAACGGGAAGAGCCCATTTACTTCCTAAATGGGCTTTTGGTTATATTCAATCCAAAGAAGCTTATCATACAGGCGAGGAATTGGTACAAGTTGTCAAGGAATATAGAGCACGTCAAGTCCCGATAGATTGTATTGTGCAGGATTGGAATACATGGAAAAGTGGCTATTGGGGAGAAAAGAGAGTAGACACGGCTCGTTATCCTAACTTAAAGGAAACACTTCATACACTTCATGATGAACATGTCCATGCTATGATTTCTGTATGGCCTAATATGAATGCAGGAGGAGAAAATCATACTGAGTTTTTTAAGGCAGGTTATCTCTTAAATGACTATTCCACATATGATGCATTCAATGAAGAAGCAAGAAAAATGTATTGGAAACAAGCCAATGAAGAATTATTTCAATCCGGTTTTGATGCTTGGTGGTGTGATTCCACTGAACCTTTTAGTGGACCAGACTGGGGGGGAGCTGTTAAAAGAGAACCCTGGGAACGCTACTGGATAGTAGGTGAAGAGCATAAACATTATATAGATGCCACAAAAGCTAATGCCTTTGCCTTACAGCATGCCAAAGGAATTTATGAAAATCAAAGAAAAACCACAGACAAAAAAAGAGTGGTTAATTTGACCCGTTCGGGTTATGCCTCTAGTCAACAGTATGGCACGGTATTATGGTCTGGGGATATAGTAGCTACCTGGGAAGCTTTTAACAAGCAAATTAGGGAAGGACTTAACTTTGCCTTAAGTGGGATGCCTTATTGGACACTGGATATAGGTGGCTTCTTTGTAGTAGGTTCTGCTTGGCAAAAAAGAGGTTGTGGCTGCCATACGAATCCTAATCCCCTTTGGTTCTGGCATGGTGATTATAATGAAGGGGGAGAGGATAATGCCTATAAAGAGCTTTATGTAAGATGGCTCCAATATGGTACGTTCTTACCTATGTTTAGGTCCCATGGTACGGATACACCCCGTGAGATTTGGCAATTTGGAGAAAAGGGTGATATTTATTATGATACCATTGAAAAATTTATAAAATTACGGTATCACTTAATGCCTTATATTTATTCCCTTGCAGGGCAAGTTTATCTTGAGCATGGTACATTTTTAAGAAGCTTATTATTTGACTTTTTAGAAGATGAGGTGGCACAAAAGATTGATGATGAATTTATGTTTGGCCCTTCTATTCTGGTTTGTCCTATTACTGAGCCAATGTATTATGAAGCAGGAAATAAACCCATAGTTAAGGAGAAAATGAGACGTTGTTATTTACCACAAGGAACCAGTTGGTACGATTATTGGACAGGTGAAGTGCGAGAGGGGGGGAGATGGTATGAGGTGGAAGCACCATTGGAAAAAATACCCCTTTTCATTAAAGCAGGAGCCATGATCCCAACAGTAGAAGGCCTTCAATATGCTACTCAAAAAGTAGCTGAGCCTATGACAATAACTGTATATAGTGGGCAAGATGGAAAGTTTGTCTTATATGAAGATGAAGGGGATAACTACAACTTTGAAAAAGGAAATTATACCCTTATCCCCATGTATTGGAGGGAGAAAGAAAGAAGCTTTTCTTTAGGTGAAAGACAAGGCCAATATGAGGGAATGGAAGAAAAGAGGCAATTTAAAGTAAAGGTGGGAGAGAAAGAAGTACTTGTCGCTTATGAAGGAAAACCTGTAGTTATAGCGTTCAAATAAATAGGATATAAATAAATAGGAGACTGTCCTACAACAAATCATTCAGAGGAGTTGGGGACAGTCTCTTACATTTTAAGTACTTATATTGCGTTCACGGTAATCAAAAGGACTTACACTGTATTGCTTTTTGAAGATACGACTAAAATACCCTTGATCTTGATAGCCAATTAATTCCCCGATTTGACGAATAGAAAGCTCAGGGTGGTGGAGAAGTAGGTGTTGTGCCTTCTGAAGTCTGAGGGTCGTAATATATTTAGAGGGAGTACAATGATAGTACTGGGCAAAAAGTTTAGTTAAATAGCTAGAACTATAGTTCATACTACTGGCAATAAGATTGAGATTAATTTCAGTGGTGTAATGATGTACAATATATTCTTTTAATATTTCAGCAATGTACTCTTTACTTGTAGAAAGTTCGTTCAAGTTAAAAACCGTTTCATAGGAAGCCTTTTCTATGTCAAGGTCTGTTTTCACCTTTAACAAAGAGGTATAGAGTTGATCACTATCAATAGGCTTTAGAAGGTAATCATTGACTTTCAATCGAATGGCTTGCTTGGCATAATCAAAATCAGAAAAACCACTGATAATGATAAAACGAATAGTAGGAAAGGTAAGATGAATGGCATCCAAGAGTTCAATCCCATCCATAATAGGCATTTTTATATCCGTAATAACTAAATCAGGAGAATACTGCTTGACTAGCTCGAGAGCCTGTTTTCCTGTTTGAGCAGTGCCCAGTATTTCAAAACCCAATTGGGTATTTTGAATTTTATGAACAAGATTCGTTAATAAAAGTTCTTCATCTTCTGCAACGATAACCGAATAAGTGGATTTACTCATGATTGATCTCCTTCTTTTGTCTCTTATTATTTATTATACGACTTAGTAAGTATGCTTGGAAAATGTAAGCCTTAAGGAAGGGTATTTAGCGCTTATACTTATCCTATAGATGAGTGTTTTTAAGAAGAGTTCTTTAGCTTAAAAGTATCTACCTATAGTGACAAGGCTACCACCACTTTCTTTGTTGGTATAAGTAAAGATAAAATCTGTTTTGCAGTATAATTTCCATCGAGAATAGACGTTAAGAAGTCCCATACCATCGATTTCAAGGTCAGGCATCCCAAGATGAGTATTTGCTTCCTCGATCCGTTTATTTATAAGATTTAGGGCTTCATTGGAAAAGCCAGGACCAGAATCTGCTACAGAGATGGTCCAATAGGTATCTGTTACCTTACTAGTTATATCAATTTGCCACAAGGGGATGTCATTCATACCGTATTTTATGGCATTTTCAACTAAAGGTTGAATAATGAGTTTAGGCACATAAAGGTTAAGGAGTTCTGGAGCAATTGTGAGAGTATAATTGAGGCTGGATTGGTAGCGCACCTTCATGCAATAAAGATATTTACTCACATAATCGAGTTCCTCGCTAATAGGGACATAGGCAGCATTACCTTTGGTGATGTAGCGCATAATATGACTGAGATTTTTACAGAGCGTAACAACATCCTCACATTGGTGATTTTCAGCTAAAATCATAATGCTAGAGAGGGAATTATAGTAAAAATGAGGATTTATTTGAGACTGTAAAGCCCGAGTGCGCGATTTTAGTTCTTGCTGGCGCGTCTCAATGAGTTCATCCATAGAAGTTTTAAGGTCAGCACGCATACTGTGAAAAGCCTCGTTTAGGAGATCCAACTCATTAAAGGGGGTTTGAAACGTATTTTTTTCCACATGACCTAAGGTATCTAACTTAGTTTGTTGAATAGTAGCTACTAACTGATTAATAGGTCGTGTAAGACTTTTGCTCATGTAATAGGACAAAAAGATAATCAATAGAAGGACAATCACTATGACACCTAGAAGGAGTTTTGTAAAACTCTTAACAGGAGCCAAAATGATTTCTTCAGGCTGTACACAGACATAGGTCCAATTACTGTAATTAGAGGTTTCATAGGTGACAAGTTCATTTTTTGAAGAGAGAGGATTTTTATAGGTAGAGAGAGAGTTGCTATTCTGGGTAATGTTATAGTAATGGTCATAAAGAGATTTGTTATTTGAAGGAAGAGGCTCAAAAGGATAAATGAGGGCACCATCAGCGTCAAAAACATAGACGGAGAGGGTATCCTTATTTTTTTTGCTGTAAGAGATAATGGAACTGAAAATGGTTTTGCATTTTTGAATAGTCTCTATGTACCCCACCTGTTGCCTATACTTATTATAATAGGTACGGTATAGAGAAATAAAATAAGGGTTATTTTTAGAGGTGCGGGACATGGAATGGGTACTATAGGGCTTGCTAAGTAGTTTATGACCTTTTAGCACATCAGCTTCTGTTACCCAATCTAATTCCTTAAGGTTGACAGAGCTCTTTGTTGCACTTGTCCCTACACGAATGGTTTTACCTTGCATATCATAAAGGTTGATATGAAAGACTTCATAATCAGCCCCATTAATGGCTACAAAGAGTCCTATGAGAGAAGAAAAATCATTGTGAGTAGGAGCTGCAAAGTTAAAGTAATCATTAATGGCCTCCTTTACTAGATTACTATAGCTAATATTAATGGACACTTTGTCCATTGTACGCAGTTCATTATCTGTCTGAGTCATAAAGCTAGAGGCAATCGTATGAAAAGAGGCCGTCTCTCGTTCAATAAGAATGTCAGATATGTAATGATAAAAGAAAGAGGAGAAAAGCCCTATCACCATGATGGAAATACACAAATAAGTCAAGAAAAATTGTATTTGTATGTTAAATCTTTTTCTAAAAGACACCGCTATCCGCCTTTCTTTTGTAAAAAAAGTCTAAATTCTTGCTTTAATAATACATAGGCCTTTGAGATAAATCAAGAGTATAATAAAGCTAATTAAAGCTAATTAAAGCGAATTAAAGCGAATTAAAGAGAAAAATAGCAAAGGAGAGGCAAAGATGAGATATAAAGATAACTGGGAAGAGACGAAGAAGAAGTGGGAAAATTATTGGAAACATCAAAATACAGGAAGACCACTTATGAGTATTGTAGCGAGGAAACCGGATATAGAGGAAAGCTATCAAGAGGCATTAAAAGCAAATAAAAAAACTTATTATTCAGTTTGTCAAGGTAATGATTATACACTACCAGAAGAGCTTATGTATCAGGATATGGAGGATAAATATCAGAATGCAGAGCGAATGGTAGCCAGATACCGTCATTTTTGTGAGACCCATCTCTTTTTAGGAGAGAGCTTTCCTAATATTAATGTGGACTTTGGGCCAGGCTCATTAGCCAGCTATGTAGGGTCTGAAATTGTATTTAATGAAGATACCGTTTGGTTTGAAGAATGTGTAGAAGATTGGGAGACAACACCTCCTCTTGTCTTTGATCCTGAAAACAAGTGGTGGAAGAAGCACTACCAACTAGTAAAAGATATCAAAGCCTTGGCAAAGGATGATTTTTACATAGGCATGCCAGACTTAATGGAGAATATTGATGTTTTAGCTTCATTAAGAGGCGCACAAAATACTATTTTTGATATGATGGATGAACCAGAAGAAGTAACAGAGCGTATTAGACAAGTAAGTGCGATTTATTTTAAGTATTTTGATCGCTTCTTTGAGTTAACAAAGAATGAGGCAGACCAAGGCTCTTGTTATACTGTTTTTCAAATTTGGGGGCCAGGAAAGACCGCCAAGTTACAATGTGATTTTGCAGCCATGATGTCTCCTGATCAGTATCGGGAATTTATAGTAGAGCCTCTCCGTGAACAGGCCAAACAATTAGATAATGTCTTATATCATCTAGATGGACCAGATTGCATTAGACATTTAGATGCCATTATGGAGATAGAAGAAATGGATGCCCTCCAGTGGACAAGTGGGGATTATGGACCAGATGGAACCTATGAAGAGTGGGATCAGATTTATGATAAAGCGAGGGCAGCAGGTAAATCTTTATGGATAAAGGTTTATTCTGGTGAATTGGAAGACTGGATTAAAAATGTAGATCGGATTGTAAAACGTTATGGTTCACATAGTTTATTTTTACACTTTCCTGAAATGTCATTAGCACAAGCAGAAACTTTGTTGGCTTATGCGGAAGCCAACTGGAGCGATATAGAGGGGAGTTTTCAAGCAAGTTTTAGCAAATAAGAGGATGTAAAAAATAGATAAAAAGAGATGTTGTTAGAATACTAAATTAGAAATAATAATGTTATTTAGGGGAAAAGTGTAAATAATAGTAGTCGTAAGTGATAGAATAATGAAGAATAAAGCATTATATATGTAAAAAAAGTACAAATTCATAACTTAAAAGTGCATAGCTTTATAAAGTTAGAAAATATAGAATATAGGTATCAATAAGCGTTAGTCAGGATAACTGATGAAAAGGCTTACTAAGAGAGGGGAAGAAAAATGAAAATAAAATGGGTAAGAGGTTTGTTAGCTTTAGGTATGGGAACAATGCTTTTAGCAGGATGTGGTGGTAAAACAGAAGAAGCAGCACCAACTCCAGCAGTAGCATCTGCAGCGACAGAAGATAAAAAAGAAGCACCAGAGGCAAAGGCAGAAGGAGGAAGTCAATTTGAAGGAGAGACTTTAAGCATTTTGGTATCAGCAGGTTGGATGGACAATCGATATGACCAGACGCTTTCACGTTTTGAAGATACTTATGGGGTAACAGTAGACCTTCAAACGATTCCCGCAGATCAGTACAGCGATGTCCTTCAAGCCAAATTAACAAGTGGAACTAATGCAGATGTTTTTTGGATTCAATCGAATCCCTTTGCTATTGAATCGATTATTGTAGATCCTGAGGCTTACTGTATTGACTTTACAGGGGCAGCATGGGAATCTGTTATTCCAGAGGCAAGATTACAATCTTGTAAGGTAGGGGATACCCTATATGGCATGCAATTATGGCATAACTCACCAGAATATGTCATGGTGTATAATAAAACCCTTTTTAATGAGCTAGGAATAACAGACACACCAAAAACCTATGATGAACTTTTAAAAGTATGTGAAACCATTGCAACAAAAGATATTACACCATGGTTTTTACCAGGAGCAGATGGATGGCAGCATCAGCTTGCTTTCTTCCAAATAGGTGGTGTATATGAAGAAGCGCAACCTGGCTTATATGAAGCCCTCAATACGAACAAAGCTACTTTTGCAGGGAATGAAAAGATGCTAGAAGTACTTGGACAGTTCAAGGAATTATCTGATAAAGGTTATTTCGGAGAAGACTGGATTGGTACAGACAGTACCAACATGGCAAATGATTTTGCTGATAGGAAAGTGGCTATGGCTATGGCTAACTCAAGCTTTGTAAAACAAATTCAAGATGAGACCGAGACAACAGATGAATTTGGATTATTCCTTATTCCATTAGGGGATAATACATGGTTCCCAACAAGCCCAGCTGGTCCTACCATGTTTGGCTATAAAGAAACAAAGAATGAAGAATTAGTAAGAACTTTCTTTGATTTTGTGAGTCAAACAGAAAGCCTACAAGAAATTCTAGATAATTCACCAGCTTATACCAATATTCATGCCAATGACCCCAATGTAAAACAACACTGGTTACCAGAAGAAGAAGAATTTATGAAGACAGTTGATCCTAATAAGATGAATGTATCTGTTATTCAAAACGGAACGAAATATACCAATGATTACTGGATGGATTTTGGTGCAGATATGATAGCTTACTGTTTAGGTCAATTAGAGGCCAATGATGTACTTAAGAATATGGATGATAACAGAGCAAAGACAGCTAATATACAAAATGATCCTAACTGGCCATAAAAAATAGATAAAATAAAAATAGCCGGGAGTAAGAGTATCCCGGTTATTTTTTAAACAGCCAGAGGTAGAAACAATGAAATATAAAAGGGAGAGTGATGTCAGAGATGAACAAGAAAAAAATATATCCACAGTGGTTTTTGATTGTTCCCTTAGTGCTTTATATCGTCTTTTTTCTATTGCCTAGTGTACTTGGAATTTTATATTCTTTTACAGATTGGAATGTAAGAAGTAAAGGAGAGGTTCATTTTATAGGGCTACAAAACTACATAGAAATTCTTACTTCGAATAAGAATTATACATTAGGTATATGGAATACGCTTAAGTTCACAGTGATTTCAAATATTGTAAAACTTGTTCCAGCACTGTTATTAGCTATTATGTTACAAGAAGGATTAAAGGGACGTAATTGGTATCGTACGATTTTTTACTTGCCTTCAGTACTTCCTTTCCTTATAATAGGGCTTACTTTCACCTCTATTTTAAACTATAACAATGGTTTATTAAATACTACATTGGAAGCATTACATTTGGATTTCTTAAAGCAAAAGTGGTTATCGGATCTGAATATGGTATGGAAATCCATTTATGGGGTAGATGCTTGGCGAGGTATAGGTTATTGTATGACCATTTTCTTAGCAGGACTTAATGCCATCCCCAAAACATATTACGAAGCCGCCTCTATTGATGGCGCCAATTTCTTTCATAAGCTAAGATATGTTACTTTACCTATGCTTTTAGGGGCTATTACCATTAATCTTGTATTTGGTTTAACCTATGGTTTAAAGGTGTTCGATATTATTTATGTATTGACCAATGGGGGTCCAGGACATACAACAGAGGTTATGACAACTTTTTCTTACCAGCTTTATGCTACTGGTCGCTATGGGATGTCCACTGCCCTTAACACGGTTCTCTTTGCTATTACAACCCTTATTGGTATTTTTGTTGTAAGGGCTATGAGTAAGCAGGAGGTGCAACAATAGATGAAGAAAATCGTTCAGACACTCCTTAAACAAACAGTTTGTATTTTTTTTAGTATTATTGTTATTGCTCCTTTTTATATGGTTGTTATAAATTCTTTTAAAACAAAGGGAGAGGCTGCAAGAATGAGCCTTAGTCTTCCTAAAAAGTGGGTATTTACCAACTATGCAGAGGTTATTGAAAAAGGAAAATTATTAAGAGGTTTTTCGAATAGTCTGCTCTACGCTGTAGTTGCCACCTTCATAGCCCTACTAGGTTGTGCAATGGCTGCCTATGTTATCAGCAGAAGAAAAACAAAGTTTAACCAATTTATTTATTATTTCATATTATGTGGTTTATTTGTACCTGTTAACTATGTAACCTTAACCACCGTCTTAAGGCAGTTTGGTTTAATAGACACAAGGGCAGGCCTAATTATTGCATTTACCAGTAGTATGATTCCCTTCTGTACCTTTACCATTCGCAACTTTATGGTATCTATTCCGGTAGAATTAGATGAAGCAGGAGTCATTGATGGAGCGGGGCCTGTTAATTTATTCTTCTTAATTATTATACCTTTACTAAAGCCAATTTTAGTCACTGCTTTTATTCTGCAGTTTATGTCAGTATGGAGTGATTTTATGACACCTCTTTACTTATCCAGTAAGAGTACTACTTGGCCTATGAATTTAGCGGTATATAATTTCTTTGGCAAGAATCAGCAATACTGGAACTATGTATTTGCAGATATTGTACTCACCTGTTTGCCAGTTATTATTGTTTACTTACTAGGACAACGTTATATTGTAAGCGGCATGACATCGGGTGCTGTAAAAGAATAAATGGGATCAATTAATAAATAGAGAGAAGCTGACATTAGCTGATTTTAATCAGCTAATGTCAGCTTCTTTTGACTTGTCAAGAGGTGTTTCTAGTTGTTCAATGGACTTTTGAAGTGGCATCGAGAATATTTAATGAACTGTTATCAGGGAAGGAACTCATTTCTATAGCTGAAAAAGATAGTACTAGAAAAACACAGCATATGCGCGACTTGGTATTTGGGTTGCTTGACTGTGCTATTGTGATGCTCCTTTTCATAGTGCGGAAACGGATATTTCCCTCGGCGAGTACACCATAAGTAAGGCTGATCCCATTATCATATGGCCGACAGCAGAAGCCATCACCTATGGTGCAGCGCTCTCAACTTCTACACTCTCAGGCGGCGCTACAACAGGTACCTTCGCATGGACGAACGGGGCCACAATTCCAAATGCCGGGAGCGGTAGCTTTGAAGTGACATTCACCCCGACTGACACAAACTACAACTGGTCGGGCGTGATGCTCACAAAAAATGTAGACATCACCATCAATAAGGCCACCCCGTCCACTGGATTGAGCATCAGCAGTAGCGTGCTGTACAACGCTGCCAATCAGATGGTAAATATAGCCGATCAAGTGTCTTCCTACAAGCGAACGGGCGATACCTTGACTTATGCGGTCGGTGCTGTGAGCGGCACAAGCCCCGGTATTATTCAGACTAAGTCGGTGGATACAGAGGGTATGCTAACATTCACCGTCAGTGGATTAGTTGGTAATACTGCGACCATCCCAGTTATGGTGGGCGGCTTCGGTAACTACAACGACATCACTGTAAATGTTGTGGTTACGCTGATTGCAAAAAAAACTGTAACCATTGATGGCATCACCACATTGAATAAAACCTATGATGGTACGGCGTATATGCCAAGTGGTACGGCAAGTGTCAACGGTGGCTCCGTTCCGGTATCCGAATTGGTGTGGAAATATGAATCCACTGACAGTGGCTCATACAACAGTTCATCTGCTCCCACTAATGCGGGTGCTTATAAGCTGACCATTTCAGTACCAGACAGCAACGCAAATTACATCGGCAGCGAAGCATTCACTTTCATCATTGAAAAGCGACAGATTACCCTTGCTGCTGACAATAAATCAGTGATTAAGGGCGACACTCTACCGGATCTTACCTATACGGTAGGCAATTTATCCCCCGGAAAAACCAAAACGGATGCATTAAGTGCCGAACCTATACTGGCTTGCCCCACTTTCAATGGCAACACAGTAGGTAGCTATCCCATTATGCTCACAGGCGGTGCAACAACGGACAATTACACTATTGCAATCCGCACAAATGGAACGTTGAGCGTTGCGGAGCAGTACTATACCATCACATTTAATCCAAATGGCGGAACGCGCACCGGCGGCGGTGATCTGACACAGACTATTGCCAAGGGCAGTGCTGCGACTGCCCCCATACTCAGCCGCGGCAACTACACCCTTATGGGTTGGGATAAGTCGTTTGTTAATGTAACCGCCAATCTCACAGTTACGGCTAACTGGCGTTATGATGGTGGCGGTGGTTCAGGTGGGGGAGGCGGCGACTATACACCTACTCCTATCATACCAATCGTTACTGAAAAACAGTCCGATAGGCTAACTGTGGCAAAATCCAGTGTTTCTGGCACGGTGAAGGACGGCACTCTCTCCGCAAGCATCACCGAGCAGATGGTAAAGGATGGAATCAAAGTGGCACAGGATGCAGCGAAGAAGTCCGGCAAGGAGTTGGATGGCATCGCCCTAGACTTCAATGTCACAGACACTGGCAGCTATGCCAATTTGAACGCCACCATCGAAGCTGGCGCTATCGATCACCTGAAAGAATCGGGCGTGAAGTTCATCAAAATCGGCTCGTCTGTGCTTGATGTGACTCTCGACTGGAGTGCTATCACCGAAATGGATAAGCAGTCCACAGGCATGATTACGGTTTTGGGCAAGAAGATAACAAAGCTGTCTGCTGCAGCGAAGAAGCTCATTGGGAATCGCCCAGTGTTCGATATCACTGTCAGCTATCAGAAAAACGGTAAAACCGAATATGTTAGCAGCTTCGGCAAGGGCGTAGTTACGCTGAGTATTGCTTATAAAGCAACAGGCAAGGAAAACAAGGGGAATCTATTCGGCGTATACGTTGATAAAAACGGTAAGCCACAGTTGCTTACCAATTCCAGCTATGACAACACAGGCAGACTGACTCTCAGCAGAAACAGCCTGTCCACCTATGGCGTGGGTTACAAGGTGCCTGCTCCTCAATTTACTGACACGGCGAAGCATTGGGCGAAGGACAATATCGACTTCGTGGCCAGCCATGATCTCATCAGCGGAACGAGTGCCACCACCTTTGCTCCCAACACAGCAATCACCCGCGCCGACTTCCTTATGGCATTAGGCAGACTTTCGGGTGTGGATGTGGGCATCTATAAAACCAGCAGCTTCACCGATGTGAAGTCCACTGACATCGCCATGCCTTATATTGAATGGGCGGTGAAGAATAAGATTGTGTCTGGCTATGGCAACGGAAATTTTAGACCGACCGATTCAATCACCCGTGAGCAAATGGCTGTGATGATGGTCAATTATGCAAAGGCTACCGGCTATAAGCTACCGGTGTCGAAGCAGGCAACGACCTTTGCCGATGATGCGAAGATCTCCGCTTATGCCACGGATGCTGTGAAAGCAATTCAGCAGACCGGAGTAATCAATGGCAAGGACAACAACCGTTTCGATCCGCAGGGTAACGCTACCCGTGGGGAAGCATCCACCATCCTGCGCAGCTTCGTAGAATTAGTCATTGACGAAGGTACAGCACGTGGTTGGATTCAAAACGATGCTGGACAGTGGCAGTGGATTGGTGAAAATGGCAAGCCTGCCGTTGGCTGGCTCTCTGACGAAAACGGCAAGTACCACTACTATTTCACCACCGACGGCATTATGGTATTCGGCAAATGGCTACAAATTGACGGCAAGTGGTACTACTTCTATACTGACGGCTCTCTTGCCCAAAATACCAAGGTGGATGGCCATGAGGTAGACGAAAACGGCGTAAGAAAAATAAAATAACTGAGAATTTTGGTAAAAGCACAGGGGGCCCAGTGATAGGCTCCCTGTGCTTTTATCCGTTGCTTGGCCAGACTTCTCCTTATGTCGCAGCCGTGGATATCTTGTATTTTTTGAAGAGTTGTCATTCTGACATGGTCGGAATATAATAAGATAAAAAGTGTGGAGGAGGTAAGTAGGATGAAAATACTTTTTATTGGGGGTACGGGTACTATTAGTGCAGGGATTACTAGGGAATTAATTAAGAATCCTAAAATGGAACTCTATTTGCTTAATCGTGGTTCGCGCAGTGAGGAGTTTGGAGACAAAGTCACTTTTATAAAAGGAGATATTAATAAGGAGGATGAGATAGCAAGAAAAATAGAAGGCTTACAATTTGATGTAGTAGCTGATTTTATTGGGTATCTGCCAGAACATGTAGAAAGAGATTATCGTTTATTTAAGGGTAAAACCAAGCAATTTATATACATAAGTTCTGCATCTGCTTATCAAAAACCATTAAATGAGTATAGGATTACAGAAGCAACACCTCTTTCTAATCCTTATTGGGAATACTCTAGAAACAAGATAGCTTGTGAAGACTATTTGATAGGATTATACCGCAATGAAGGATTCCCAGTAACAATTATTCGTCCAAGCCATACGTATGATGAACGTTCAGTACCAGTTGGGGTGCGAGGAGAAAAAGGAAGTTGGCAAGTTATTAAAAGGATACTTGAAGGAAAACCAGTAATTATTCATGGAGATGGGACCTCACTTTGGACGATGACACATACTTGTGATTTTGCTAAAGGCTTTATAGGACTTATGGGGAATTTC
>JAEYNQ010000308.1 GCA_023412455.1 Bacillota bacterium | reverse complement strand
AAATATTTTTTTAGAAGCTCAATAAGATTTCTAAAGTCAATGGGCTTAGTTGTCAGGTCACTCATGCCACTTTGTTTTGCTTTAATAAAAGTACTTTCAGTGGCATCAGCAGTAACGGCAATAATAGGTATCTCCTTAAAAGCTGGAAGTTGCCTAATATAAGAAGTGGTTTCATAACCATCCATATCTGCCATGCGGATATCCATTAAAATGACATGAAAAGAGTGTTCCTTTAATAAAGCAAGAGCAGCTTTGCCACTTTGGGCAGTCTGAACTTTAAAATCAAACGGCGTTAAAATTTCTTTTTCCATAGATAAATTGACTTCATCATCGTCAATAATAAGAAGGCTCTGTCCCAAAAAAGAAGTTAGAGGTTCTTCGGCTGATGGACTTGAATAGGTGTTCGGTAAAGGAAGGGAATCGCCAATGCCATTTTCTGAGAGAAGGGAAAAATAGAAGTTAGAGCCTTCACCTAAAAGGCTATGGAGTTTTAAATTACCTCCCAAAAGACATACAATTTGCTTACTAATTGTCAGTCCTAATCCAGTACCACCGTAGTGACGAGAAGTAGAATTATCTCCTTGGATAAAAGAGTCAAAAATAGTGTTTTGTTGTTCCTTTGTAATGCCAATACCTGTATCAATCACTTCAAAGGTAATGGTATATAAGTTGTTAGGCATACTCGTGGTACTTAGTTGAAGCTTTACCTTGCCGGTAGTTGTAAATTTAATAGCATTAGAAAGAAGATTAGATAATACTTGAGTGAGGCGTATACGGTCACTGGTCATAGTTGCAGGGAGAGAATCGTCGGTTTTAATCTCGAAGCTTAGTCCTTTGCTTTCAGCCTGGGCATGAAAAATTTCATAAAGCTCTTCTAAAAGGGAAGATAATGAAAATGTCTCTATATGAAGTTGTAATTTATCTGCTTCTATTTTAGAAAAATCCAAGATTTGATTGATAATATGTAGCAAATTATCAGAGGCCAATTTAATGCTATGAATATAACGGGTTTGGGAAGCTGTTAAGGCCGATTGCATCAAAAGATGTTCGTAGCCTATAATCGCATGAAGAGGCGTTCTGATTTCATGACTCATATGTGCTAAAAACAAGCTTTTAGCTTGATTAGCCGCCTCAGCCTCCTCTTTAGCTTGCTTCATGTGAGCTTCAGCAGTACGTCTGCTTTGAATTTCATTGATAAAAGAAGCATGAAGTGTATTAAAAATATCAGCCAAAAGGTAAAGCTCTTTGGTACCCTCACCGGATAATTTAAAGACTTCATCGGTAATATTTAAGCCTTTTAATTGTCGGGTATAATGAGAGATTGGAATATTAAACATACGATGAAAAATATATAAGATAATAGCAACTGTCATTAAGCTAAGTAGGGTCAGGACAATCTGTAGGATCAGAGCACTATGAGTACGTTGCCGCGCAACTTGTAATGAATGATCGAGACGGGCATTCATAGTCTGTTGAAAACGACTAATGGGTGTCATAATAGAAGATTTATCTTTTGTATACTGTTCACCATACATAAGTTGAATCGCTTTTTCTTTTTTTAAATCAGGAGATAAAGGGATTTCATGGACGGGAAGTATATAGTTTCTTACCTCCTTAGGAAGATCTATTTCTCTTAAGGTTAAAGTATCACAAATAAGGCGCATAGCATGGGTTTCTGTATCGACTAAGGTATCAGAATGATGCTTAGCCTCTTTTAGTAAAGCCACTTCATTAGGCGTTGAGTTAAGTAGGCTTATGGTAGTAAGGGCCGAATCTCTTGTTCGTGTAATATTAATCTCTGTCCAGTAGTTATACATAGGGAGAGGGTCTGAAGTAACCACGAATTTGCGAGCTTCATCTGTAAGATAATCTGAGCCATCAGCTAGTTCAATACCAAGGGCTTTTAGTTGTGTGCGAAGACTTTCGGCATCTTGTTCCGCAATAATACAAGAACGCATATAATACGTACTTCCCCAAAGTGAAATAATAATAAGAAGAAATAAAATCAGTGAGCAATAAGTGATAGTCGCTTGCTTAATAGGTTTTAGCTTTAACATGTATAACCTCCATTGACAAATGATAAAAGGCGCAATAACCAATTGGTTATTGCGCCTTTGCAATGCGGATAGCTTATCTTGAGTATATACAGAATAGGTCAATAATTCAATATGCCTTAGCTGTATTTAAGCATATATCTTCTAATAAGAATGATATGACAAATGTAGGGAAGTATTACCCACCGTACCAGGAGGATGTTAGATAGTGAATTGACTACTTATATCTTGGAGTACGTAAGCACTCCTACTATTATTTTCGGAAAGATGATGTACTCTGTGAACAATATCAACGAGTAATTCATTCTTCTTTACAACAGATTGAACGGCTTCAGCATTGTAGTTAGAAGCTTGTAGGACGTTATCTATTTCACGGGTAATGGTACCTATAGATTGTGTGATTTCCTGTATCTTTTCCCCAATCTCATCGGCAGAGATTTTAATGGCATCTACATTTTCGTTAGAAGAAGATAAAAAGCTTATGATAAGATGGAATACAGGGAAAATATCAGCCTCAAAGAAGTTCACAATATCAGAGAAACACTGTTTGACCGCATCAACGGAACGATTACTATTTTCTACAATACCTTGTATTTCATTAACTACCTTTTCAGATTGTAAAGAAAGTTTACCAATTTCTTCTGCTACTACAGAAAATCCTTTTCCGGCTTGTCCAGCTCGAGCAGCTTCAATGGAAGCATTTAGAGCCAATAATTTGGTTTGAGAGGTGATTTGTAATATACCTTCCGTCATCGTTTTAACTTCCTCTATGGAGGAGAGTTCTTGGATAACAGTATGGATGCGACCTTTCGTCGCCTCCATTTTATCCAGATCTTCATTGAGTGTATGGGACAATTTATTGTTTATATCTTTATTTTTAATTAAAAATTCATTAGAGAGATTTGTCGTTTGCTGAGACCCCTTTTCAATGTTAGTCATTATACGATTGATATGAGTAGCTAATGAATAAATATTATTGATAGCTATATGGGTGCTTTCCATGCTAGCAGATAATTCTTGTGTGGTAGCAGCATTATCATTGGCACAATCCACTAATTGAGTAGCAACTAATGTAGAAGTTTCTACACCTTCCTGTAAATTATTATTACAGTGATTAAGTTTACTAACAATGGTTTTAAAACGGTCTCTTAAAGACTGAACGGATTTTGCCATAAGTGAAATTTCGTTCTTACCCTTTTGGAGACCAGCTAACTCAGTGGATTCCAGTAAGTTGAGTTCCGTAACTTTACTTAAGGCACTTTCGATACCTTCTATCTTTTTACCTAGACTATGAGCAAAGAGATAAACAACAAGGGCAATAACAAGGATAGAGATTATGGCTACTAGCAGTGTCTTTAACGTATTGCTTGTGACTTGTTTGTAAACATCTTGTTTGGATATGGTCATAATAAAGGCCCAATTTTGTGAAGGAATAGGAGAAAGCACAGAAATAAATTCTTTGTTGTTAGTGTCCTTAAGATTAAATTGAACATTAGAGGTTTCTTTCCATCCATCTATTGTTTCTTTAAAAAGTCCTTCGCTTATTTTTGTGCCATTGAGTGCGACATCTGTACTTGATATACACTGGTAGGTGTTGGTATCAATTAAGGCATAGGTAGTATTATCAAAGTCTGAAATAGCCATATTATTAAGTACTTCAATGAGGCTATCAACTGAAACAGCTATCCCTACAAAACCAAGCAATTTATCTTGTTCATTATAAATAGGAATGAACATAGATAGAACTTGGGTTTGAGTAGAAGGGGATAGAATAACACCTCGGTCAATAATATCATGACTTCCTAGTAACATTTGTTGGAGTTTTTTAAGATCTTCACCGCTTCTAAAGGGCTTGCCTACCATCTCGTGATTGGTATGAGCAAATACCACGGTGTTAGGATCAGCTAAATAAATGCCTTCTAAGTCATTTCTATTTTTGCTATATAAGTCTGTATAACTTTGTAGTTTTTCTTGTAATGCAGTATCATTTGGGTTTTCTAGCATTTTTTTCATATCTGGAGAGGAGACATAAGATTGTAAATACTGTTTAACACCATCTACATAATTGGTGGAAATTTTTCCTCGCGTCGCAATGGCATCGGATACATAATTTAAGGATAATGACTGGATAGAACGACTGGATAGAGTACCAGTAATAATAAGTAGAATGGCCATACTTAACGTAAGTAATAAAAATACACTTAATAAAATTTGATGTTTGAGTTTAAAGTTCTTATACATAAGTAACACCTCCAAGCTTTGAATCTGTAATGGAATTTATAATTTTATTTTACAGTAATACCGGAATAAATTCAATATATTTACATAATTTAGCATAATAACCTTATATATATAATAATTTTAGGTATTTCCAATAAAAATAAAAAAATAGTATTTAATTACTTTGTAAAATTTGCATAATTTAATGAAAATAAGTAAAAGAAATGAATAGCCATGGGCGAATAAAGAAAAGAAAAAATGAGTAAATATTCGAAAAATTTACACAAAATACGTGGAGGATGATGGATAACATAAAAAAGCCCACTTGGTAGAAAGTTTATTCTACTTTCAGTGGGCTCTATAGTAAATATAAGAGTGTTTATAGACAGGCATATAAAATGAGTTAAGGCTTCTGGGGACATTTTTTTAAAAGTCCCTCTAATAAGTTATAAGGAATAGCCAGTTGTCCATAACCATTACCTAGGTCAAGATCGGGTTTGTTATCACCATGGAAGTCACTACCTCCTGTAGGAAGAAGTTTGTACTTTAGACAATGTTGTAAGAGATAGAGGACTTCATCTGACTGATGGGTACAATAAAGGGTTTCTAGTCCATCTAGTCCTTTACTTTTTAAATCAGAAAGAAGGGTGTCTAGTTCCTCTTCTGTTAAGTGATAGCTAAGAGGATGGGCAAGTACGGCTAATCCGCCAGCAGCATGGATAGTGGCAATGCATTCCTCAGGAGTACAGCGTTGACGTTGCACATAACAAGGCTTCCCACGGTTTAAGTATTTTTCGAAAGCTTCAGCACGGGTTTGAACATAGCCTTTATGGAAGAAAGCATTGGCAAAGTGAGCTCTTGTAGCCACCACATAAGGGTCAGTAAGTAGGGCTTTATCAGCCTCATTAAAGTAAAAACCTAGGGCTTCACACTGCTTAAGCATTTGTAAGTTACGTGTATGACGTCTAGCTAAGATGGTTTTAATTTTTTGCTTTAATAAGCTATTTTGTGGATCGATAAAGTAACCTAGGATGTGAATTTCAATTTCATTATAATGGGCAGCAAATTCAATACCCGGGATAACAGCAAGCCCCAATTCCTCTCCTTTTTTTTGGCATTCAGCAATACCATCTATCGTATCGTGATCAGTCAAGGCAATGGCACTAAGTCCTTTTTCACTGGCATATAGAGCTAATTCTGTGGGGGTAAGTGTTCCATCTGAAACAGTGGAATGAACATGTAAATCAATAAGCTTCATAACGAATTCCTCCTTTACCCATTATTTTATCATACTTGGAGCTAAATGCACGTAAAATAATTATAGTATAATAAGAAGGAGGGGAAAACATGCCCAAACATAAAAGTAAAGAAATACTCGACATGTCTATTGTTGTAATGACACTTATTAAAGCGAATATAATGGCCTACGTTGTAACTGCTATTTTCATTTTATTTGGATCGATTTTACTTACATATACGAATGTATCTTGTGATGTAGAGAACTGGCTTGTGATGTTAGGTATTATCTTATCCTCATTTTTAGCTGGATTTGATACAGCAAAAGTAGAAGCTAGAAATGGCTATAAATGGGGAGTAATAGGAGGGGCTTCATACTTTATTTTGTTTTTGATACTGGGGACTTTAACAGGTAGTCTAAAAACGATTGCACCTGGCAACTTATTTCTCATTGTCATTGTTATTATTTTTAGTAGTGCTATAGCAGGTATTGTTTCGGTGAATTTCCAAAAATAATCCTATAATCTATGCAAATTGTCAAGTTATTATAGAATGAATCTTATAATTTTCATGAGAGGATTGACTCTGTTTATGAAATAGGATGTGTTCTTCAGAACAAGCGTATGGAATGTGTTATAGGGATTTAAGCAGAATGGTTATAGAGAAAAAATAACAAAATTTTACAAAATATTACTTTTCGTTGACTATGTTTTTTTCAAATCATATAATCATTAGGATGCATTACTTTTAGGAGACATCTTAAGGAGGAAGTATAATGAAGGGAAAAAATACAAAAGCGAAAAGTATTTTTATTTTCCTAGGTGTGCTTATACTTGTAGGAGCTATTAGTGGCTTAGCTATTTTTGCATGCCTAGGGGAAGGGAGGTATTCCATTAAATTAGGACTTGATCTACAAGGTGGAGTAAATATTGTGTATGAGCCAAAGTTAGACAGGGCACCTACAGAAGAAGAAATGTCTGCAGCCCGATTAATGATTCAAAAGCGACTGGATGCCAAAGGCTATACAGAAGCTGAAGTTTCCCAAGAAGGAAGTAAACGTATTCGCGTAGATATTCCAGGTGTAGAAGATCCACAAAAAGCCATTGAAGAAATTGGAGCAGCAGGACTTCTTCGCTTTGTAGATAGTGAAGGGAATGAGATTGTAACAGGTAAAAATGTCAAAAAGGCCTTACCACAAGCTTATAGCACCCCTACGGGAACAGAAGTAGTAGTGAGTGTAGAAATGGATAGTGAAGGAACGAAACTTTTTTCTGACTTTACAAAAGAGCATATAGGAGAGCCTATTACTATTTTATTGGATGAGGCTTTCTTATGCCAAGCTACTATAGAGGCCCATATTTCAGATGGTAAAGGACAAATCAGTGGAAACTATACTATTGACGAAGCAAGGGAATTGGCCGATGGAATCAATGCAGGAGCTCTTCCATTTGCTTTGGAGCCTGTAAACTCTATGGGAATTGGTGCTAAATTAGGTCTAGATTCTTTAAATGCCAGTTTATTAGCTGGACTTATTGGTTTTATAGTTATTTTAATTTTTATGGGAGTTATGTATAGACTATGTGGTTTGGCTGCAGATATTGCACTTATTCTCTATGTGGCCATTCTTGTTCTTGTACTCTCAGCTATGGAAGCTACTCTTACCTTGCCAGGTATTGCAGGTATTCTGCTTTCTATAGGTATGGCTGTGGATGCGAATATTATTATTTTCGTACGTATAAAAGAGGAATTAAGCCTGGGGCGTAGTGTACGTTCTGCTGTCCATGCTGGATTTAGTAAAGCCTTCAGTGCCATTTTAGATGGGAATGTGACAACACTTATTGCAGCTGCTGTACTGTACATCTTTGGGACAGGTCTTATTAAGAGCTTTGCAACAACATTAGGGATAGGTATTGTTATTTCTATGTTTACAGCTCTTGTTGTGACACGTATTCTTTTAAAAGCACTTGTAAATAGTGATATTCGAAAACCCACTTTTTATGCCAAGTTAAAAAAGCAGAGTAAGGAGGCCTAGGTAATGAAATTTGTTGAGAATAGAAATAAATTTTTTATTGCATCACTAGTTGTTATAGTAATGGGGCTACTTACCATGTGCTTTAATGCTATAACAGGTAAAGGTGCTTTTGAACAAGATATCGAGTTTAAAGGTGGCTCACTGATTCAAGTAAATATAGAACAAAAATTAAATGCTACAATTAAAAATGAATTGATACAGATGACGAAAGAAATAACAGGAGATACTCATCCTGGCATTACAGCTGCCGATGAAACAGATGTGATTATTACAATGACTCGTGCAGATGCAGCTTCTCGTATCCAATTATTTAAAGCCATTAAAGAAAAATACAATTTGAAGGATGAACAAGCACGAGCAGACTCAGACGTTTCTCCTTCTATTAGTGAAGAAATCAAGGTAGGAGCATTTAAAGCAGTTGTATTAGGAACTATTTTGATCCTTATTTATATTACTTTCCGTTTTAAGGACTTTAAGTTTGGAGCCAGTGCGGTAATAGCTCTTTTACATGATGTTCTTGTTATGTTAGCTGTTTATGCTATTTTCCGGATTCCACTTAACAATTCCTTTATTGCAGCCATGCTTACAATTGTCGGGTATTCTATTAATGATACCATTATCGTTTTTGACCGTATTCGTGAAAATAAGCGTAAAATGAATGTTGAGCAGATAGAGCTCATTAATAAGAGTATTAATCAAACCTTAACACGTTCCATTAATACATCCATTACCACCCTTGTTATGGTTGTGTTACTCTTTGGCTTCGGAACAGATTCTGTAAAAGAATTTGCTTTTCCACTTATTATAGGGGTTGCAGCTGGAACATATTCTTCTATTTTTGTGGCAAGTCCCCTCTGGTATATGATGAGTAAGCTAAAGAAAAACCCTAAAAAACAATCACGCCCCAAAACAGTATAGGAAGAGTAAAAAATAAGCAAGGACTCGTTTCTTGCTTATTTTTTGTGAAAAATTTAGAGAGTACATGTAAAGTATTTACTATTTTGTTATAATAAAAGAGCAAAAGCAGTCTCTTTTTTAGTAGCTAAAGTGAGTGATAAAAAATAATTAAAATAGAAGGTTTAACAATGGAAAAAGCAATGAATTTATATGACCAGTTAGTAGCACTTCAAAAAATACCCCATGCTTTTAACGAGTGGCATACTTATAGAGAACAGCTGACTCACTATCTTATGGACTATCTAAAACCCAAGGGAACATTGGCTATTTGGGGAGCTGGAAGTTGTCAGGATATAGATCTTCAATGTCTAGCCCAATACTTTCCATCTATTGTTTTATTAGATAAAGATGAAAAGGGAATGCAGGCTGCATTAACACGTTATGGACTTAAACAATGTAGTACTCTAAGCTATAGAGTGGTAGATTTTGTAGGTATAAGTGAGGAGGACTATCGGAGCTATGCGGATTGTTTAATAGGAGAAGTGCAAAGGCAAAGAGGAAAGATGGATAGTCAACTATTAGCTTATAAGGCACAGGAAGTGTTACTGGCCTTTCAATCTCAACTAAGTAAAACGAAATTTTCTTTAGGAGAAACCTATGAGAACAGTGTAGTGGTAGGTGTTCATAGCCAACTTTTTTCAATGCTGGAATGGATTTGGACAGTGATACTACAAGCTATTGGTCAAGAAGAATGGCGGATCAGGAATCAAATTATAGCTATGAATGATGAAGGAATAGTGCGTTTTAATCAGCTTATATTAGAGAATACAGCAAGTGAAATAGTTATAGGATGTGAAGAAGGAAAGATAGGTCACTTAGGAACTATCCAAGGGGCTTATCAATGCTTAGTGGACATAGAAAGACGTCTACAACAGGGTCAGCTGCAGCTTTTAAATACAAAAATTCTTCAATGGCCTTTTCATGTAGCCCAAGGTACCATTTATAAAATGCGTTTACAGCATTTAAAAAAATAGAATATATTTAGTTGACAAAGAGCAATTCTATGATATAATATTTTTTGTGGTAAGGAAAAGAAAAATTTTCCTGGAAACATATGGGTCATTAGCTTAGTTGGTAGAGCATCAGACTCTTAATCTGAGGGTCCTGGGTTCGAGTCCCAGATGGCTCATTA
>JAEYNQ010000261.1 GCA_023412455.1 Bacillota bacterium | reverse complement strand
TCTCTGCTTGATAGATCTGTGAATTAAGGCTTTGAATCTTACTGCCTAGTAAGTTAATCTCGTCTACCGCCGCCTTTACATTATAGTTCAGGTCTTGTTGATAATTCGAAAGAGAGTTGGCGATATTATTATAGTACTTGGTATAATTAATCATTTGTTGTCTAAGTGCTGCCTTGCGTTCCGGTTCATCTGGCAACTTACTTAAATCATCAATGGCTGAAAATAAACTATTAAATACCTTCGTAAAACCTGTTTCACTCGGTTCACCAAAAACAGCTTCTACCAGGGCACTTTGCTCTACCTTAACACGGTATTCTCCTAGTTTATCATTTTGAGCCCATATTTTATTATCTAAATAAGAGTTATGCATACGAATAACCCCTGTTGTATCAACTCCCGTCCCCACCATGCCTACGCCTATTCCACTAAGGGGTCTACTAGCCTGTTGCTGTAAAATTTGTCTGGAATAACCCTTTGTATTGGCATTGCTAATGTTATTAGAGGTAACCGCTAAGCCTCTTTGTGAGGCAAACAAACCACTTACTCCAATGTTAAATTCAAAAAAAGCCATTGCTTTACCTCCTTATCACATTTTGTTAATAATAGTATCCATCATACTGTCCATCATGGTTACCATACGGGCCGCTGCATTATAAGCATATTGGTACTTAAGCATAAAGGTCAATTCTTCATCTTGTGAAACAGCCCCCATAGAAGTCCTTTCTTGCTCGATATTATTAACAGTTGCCGCCTTTTCTTTAACCTTATTATTAAAGCCAGAGCCTTCCATCCCAATATCTGTCACAAACTCAGAATAATAATTCATTAACGAAACTTTTTTGTAGTTAGGATCGCTAGGGTTTAAGTCACTCATTGGTCCAGGCCATTCTCTGGATTCTCCCCACTTTTCAAGAAGTCCCGTAACTTTACTATTATCCCCAATGTCATCCTTATCATTAGCTACTGTCCCTAGCTTGTTATAACCACCATTTTCTAATAGCTCAGGATTAACTTCAAGATTACCTGGTACCATATAGCTCTTAAGGGCATCGCTTGCCAAATAACTCCGATAGTCCTTAATATACTGGTCATAAGCTGCATTATAAGTTGCCTCATCAGGATAAGTTACTTTATCTGCAGCATCAGGCTTAACGGGTGGTGGGTTGCCCGCTGGTGTCTTAATAGGGGTAAAAACAGGGACCCCCGTCATTCCTTTATGTATACCAATCCCCATTCCATCTAATGCCTCATTAGCTACTTCTACCACTGCATTGATAAACTCATTAAACTTTTTATAGGTTTTAGGAATAAGGTAGCTATTACCCACCATATCTACGCTATATTTATCATTAAGAGCAATGTCTTCCCATGTGGTATTTTGATTGGCATATTCTTCCCCTCTTGATATCAAAAGGGCTTTGAGACTTCCTGTATCCGTCTCCTTAGCAGCAGAAATAACTTTATCTAATTTATATACATCCTCTTTATTGTTGGACCATACTGGCTTAACGAAGGGGCTATTTGGCTTTGTTTGCTTAAGTTCTATGAAAGTAAGAAACTCCTTATCTACAACCACTGTATTCTCAAAGGTTACAGTTATTCTGCTATCTGCATCCTCTTCATACCTAATTTCCCCGTAGGTGGCTAATTCATCTAATAAACTATTTCTTTGGTCCCTATAGTCATTGGCATGATCACCATTTATTTCATTTACAGAAATCTTATCATTACATTCTTTGATATCTTTTATAATCTGATTAATACGGTTGGTTACTGTAATCACCTGTGTATTCAGATTATCCTGATAACTATTTAAAGCATTGGCTACCTGATTCGCTTTTTTAATGAGTACATTGGCTGCCTGAATGAAGGAAAGTCTTTCCTCCACACCGTCCGGGTTTGTATTCAACTTTTGTGTTTGAGACCAAAAGTTATTAAGCATCTGACCGACACCTTCTCCATAAGGTTCATCAAGTATGCTCTCAATCTCACTCATTGTGGCACTATTGGTTTGATAATAACCTAATACAGAAGTCTCTGTTCTAAGTCTCCTATCTGCTAAACTATCTCTGATTTGGCGAATCTCCGTTTGTGTAACGCCTAAACCAACCTGCATCAAACTGCCGCCGGCGTTTCCAATATTTAAATAAGCACTCTCATTTTGCAAGAGCTGCTGTCTTGTATACCCTACAGTATTCATATTAGAAAGGTTATGACCTGTTACCTGTAGGCCTTTTTGCGCTGCCTTTAATCCAGATACCATTCTTCCTAAACTTGCAATAGATGACATAGTGTGCTCCTTTACTGTTTTTTATCAAAAAAGCTATGATTGGTCGTCCCTAGGTTGTCTCCATCTTTACTATAACTAGTAGCCGGGAGTTGCATTCTCGTACTCTCTATGGCTTTAATAGTAAAATTTACAAGCTCTAAGGAATGCTCAATAAGCATAGCATTAAGTTCATTTTGTTTTTTTAAGCTGTTAATTTTTTCAAGAAGTTGCTCTCTTAATTCCAATAAGCGTTTGCTGGCGTCATTCTCCACACCTAATTTACCTATAAGCCTAGTAACATTAATCTCCTGAGTTGAAATACCTGTTACAATAGCAATGTCATTAAGAAGAGCATCTCTCCGCTTTTCTAGGAGTGATACTCTACCAGCAAATTCCTCTTCCCTTTTAACTACTTCTTGAAGGAAGTCTATTTGTTTGTTTACAATAGCTTCCTCTTTATACTTAGCTAGAATGCATAAACCATCATAGCATTCTCTTTCTTCTTCTAGAGTGTCTATGAGCTCATATACAATACCCGCCATAAGCATCCCTATCCTTTAATGTCAAATTGTGATAATATTATCTCTGCTACTTCTTTGGCTTCTACATTATAGCTCCCTGAAGCAATCTGTTGTTTTAAGGTATCTACCTTGTCTTGTCTAATGTCTGGAACATTAGCTAGTGCTTTATACACTGACTGAAAATCCTTTGCAGTACTAGATAGGGCAACCTCATCCTTCTTATCTACCTTTTGGGTAGATTTGTATTTAGATACGGTCTGCTTATTATAGGTTTCATAAATGCTGGCTAATTTGTCTATTCTCATAACCTTCACCTCGGCAATCTCTCTACTTTTTTTATTTATGTATATTATATCGACCTTTCCCCTAAGGACTTTAGATGCTTTAATAAAATAAAAATGAGAGACAAGCTTTCTTAAAGGCTTTCTCTCATTTATTTTATCTCTATTACTTAATTCGATTAGACTGTAAAAAGTGCATCTTATCTTTATCGCTTTTCTCTTTTTTTAACTTTAACTCATGTTTAGCATTTAACTCTTTTGCCATGTCATTGATACTGGTATTCAGTTCACTACTACATCTATTGCAATAACGACCTGTATAAATTTTAGCTCCACAAACCTCACAGCTTAATGCTATAGGCGAATCAGGTGAAACTTGGAGACGGCCTTGTCTTAGAAAGCTTTCAATTAACCCAATAGGCGTATCTGTATCCATACTCACTTGCTGCATAGAAGCTCCTGGATTCTCACGTAAGTAATCCTTTACAACTTGAAACTGCTCTTCTTCTTTCTTCTTACACTGTGGGCAAATACTCGGCCCACTAATATATTGATACATTCTGTTGCACCTTTTACATACTCTTACTTCCATCTATGCTCCCCCCTTGTAAACTTCCTAATCCATCTAATTAATCATATTATACACCAATACAAACTATGAGAATATAAATATTTACAATATTGCTGTTTTTTTGTGCTGTAAGTGTCTTTATACATTCCTGCATGGTCCCACCCGTTGTATATATATCGTCCACTAACACAATGTTTTTTAGACATAAAATGTCTTCTTTCGATTTCACTATCATGCTTCCATGAAGCTGTTTCAGTCTTTCTTGTCTGTCACATTCTGACTGGGGCTTAGTATTTTTTGTCCTTACTAATAAGTCCTTCACCGGTATGGCTGTCTGCTTAGAAAGTTCCTTGCACAAATCCTTAGCTTGATTAAAACCTCTTTTTCTTAGTCGCCAAGGTGCCAGTGGTACAGGAATAAGAGCATCGATAGTCTTATCTACAAACCATCCTATATCTTCTACAAAAAGCGCTGCATAATCCTTGGCATATTTTCGAATACCTTTGTATTTCCACCTTAAGACAGACCTTCTGGCTGCGCCATCGTAAATAAATAGTGCCCTTATAGGGGGCAATTCTGTCCTTTCCCTTTTACAATAAGCACAGTGGTCATCATCTAAGGCATAAGGTCTCCCGCAACTAGAACAAACCTTGTATTTAAGCAAAAAAGGATAGCATTTAGGACATAAACTACCTTGTAAGTCGTTTTCTAAAATAGTTTCACACAGGGTACATTTCTTTGGAAATACAAATTGGGCTAAAGAATACATTTTTTCTCCTCTACAAACTTAGATTAAGCTTGTAAGGTGCATCACTAAACTGGAATATCTCTCTATCTCTCTATTATTATCTACCATACGTTCCATTGTTTCTTTAAGGCCTACTCCTACTACCAGCTTTTTTGCCCGAGTGACGGCAGTGTAAAGGAGGTTACGATTTAGAAGCATAGGTGGGCCACTATGAATAGGTAAAATCACTACAGGATATTCACTCCCCTGGGATTTGTGAATGGTGACGGCATAAGCCAGCTCCAGTTCATCCAATTGGTTAAACTCATAATCTACTACCTTCTGGTCATCAAAGGTGACTGTTACGATTTCCGTTTCTTCATTGATGCCTGTAATGAGTCCACAATCCCCATTAAAAATGCCCACCCCTTCATCTATAGAAAGTCCTGTTTTAGCCAGGATCTTCCAAGGGGTATTATAGTTATTCTTAATCTGCATTACCTTATCCCCCTCTCTAAAAATCACACCTCGATATTCCTTCTGGGGTTTGAGATATTGGGAGGGATTAATGGCTTCTTGCAAGGCTTTATTCAGCTCATTGACACCCACCACGCCCTTACGCATTGGCACTAAGACCTGAATATCCTTTAGGCTATCGAAGCCTTGGTACTTAGGGAGTCTGGAGGTGATGAGTTCAATAATGGTGCCCTTTACCTCCTCCTGAGAACTCCTTTTCATAAAGAAAAAGTCTGTATCCTTCTCATTGGCTACAGGGTACTCGCCCTTGTTGATACGGTGGGCATTGCGAATAATAGCACTTTGACTCGCTTGCCTAAAAATCTGAACAAGCCTTACTACTGTCAGCCTCTTGCTTCTAATAATATCCTTTAGCACATTACCTGCTCCTACAGAAGGTAACTGATCCGCATCCCCTATCAAAACTAAGCGTTGCCCTTCTACTACAGCCTTTAAAAGGGCTTGCATTAAGATAATATCTACCATAGACATTTCATCCACTATAATAACATCTGCCTCCAGTGGATGTTCTTCGTTTCTATTAAACATTTGCTTGCTACTATCTTCTCTCATGTAATTAATCTCTAGTAAACGGTGAATCGTCTGAGCCTCTATACCTGTAGCTTCACCCATTCGCTTAGCTGCTCGCCCGGTTGGCGCCGCAAGTAAAACTTCTTCTCCTGCCTTCTCTAGCATATGCAAAATGGCATTAATAGTTGTTGTCTTTCCTGTACCAGGTCCTCCTGTAATAACAGTAACTCCATTGGTTAAAACATGTCTCACAGCTTCCTTTTGTTCTTCTACTAGTTCAATTTTTAGCTCCTTTTGGGTCTGTTCAAGCTCTTTTTCTACATCTAATGTATTATCCGGTTCATAGAGAGCTGCAAGGTCTATAAGCTTCCTAGCTACTGCTTGCTCACTATAATAGAGATAGCTTAAAAAGACACATTTCTTATCGCCATAAATCTTAATAATAATCTGCTTAGCAATGTTGAGCTCTATAAGGGCATTCTCGATTAAAGGATGGTAGGGTTCATTATCCTCTAGCGTAAGCTCTCTCTCATTGAGACCCAGTAGGCTTACTGCTTCCCTTACTAAATGCTCCCTTGGCATATAAGTATGCCCATTTGCTGAAAAACTAGACAGTACATACAAAACACCTGTCTTGATGCGATGGGGGTCTTCATGAGCAATACCCACCCGCTGGGCTATCTCATCCGCCTTCTTAAAACCAATACCAAATATATCATCTACCATACGATAAGGCGTATTCTTTACAACCTCCATGGTCTTATCCTTATACTGCTTGTAGATTTTAATGGCATAAGTCGGCGTAATTCCATAGTCTTGTAAAAAAAGCATGGCCCTCCTTAATTCATACTGCTCATGAAATATTTGTCCAATCTCTTGGGCTTTCTTTTGGCTAATGCCACTTACTTGAGCAAGTACAAGAGGTTCCTCTTCGATTATCCGAAAGGTTTCTAGTCCAAAATGCTTGACAATTTTCTTGGCTGTTTTGGCACCAATCCCTTTTATAACACCAGAGGCTAAATACTTTTCCATGCCCTGAACAGTCTTTGGCATACTTCGTTCAAAGTAAATGACCTTTATTTGCTTACCATAAACAGGGTGAGTGGTCCAATTCCCTACTACCTTGATATCTTCTCCCGCATAGACGCCTGCCATTTCTCCTACACAAGATATTTCCTCACCTTCGTAGTCAATGGTGCACACTGTATAGCCATTCTCTTGATTTTGATAAATAATATCTTCTATGGTTGCTTCTAGTACAACTTGTTCATCCAATTCCTTCACCGTTTCTATTCCTAATTTGCTATGCACATTTTTCTTCTTATTAGTATAACATATCCACAGAAAGAGTAAAAGGCATCCACATAGTGTGAATGCCTTTTACTCTTTTTATAGTGATTGTATTGGATTATTCAGTATTTGAAGGAGTAGCTCCATTAATTCATATATTCTTCCATTGGTAATATCACTGCATTTTTAGGAAGTACAAACTCTTTCTTATCTAACTTATTAAAGGTTCCATCCATCTTCATTTGAGCAGTTACTTTATTTTCCCCATCAGTCCATTGAATATTCAAATCTATTCCATTTGTATATTTATTATCTTCAAAGTTGTAATTCACCTTTAAGTTACTTCCACTAACCATAGGCTTTACTTCATTCTTACCATCTACTAACATAGCCTGTACTTCTTTCTTTTCTTTATCTATTTCTTCTTGAGTATTACCAGTAGGAGCTATTGCATTAATGGCATCTATATCATCCATTGCTGCAATTAATAGCGCTACTGTTGCATCTACTAATTGATCCGAGTTCATCTCAATCGTAAAGTTTTTCTTATCTTGTTTAACAGCTACATCTACCTTTGCCTTATCCATTAACTTCATAAACAAATCATTAGCCTTTTTAGGATCCACCTGTGGTGTACCTACAATAGTTGCTGTTTCAAACCCTATGTAATCTGCTTGAATGGCATTAAATTCTTCAAGCATAGGTGCGCCTACTGATGTAAAAAGTTCGGTAAAGTAAGTTTTACTAATATAAACTACCTGCTGATCCATAAAAACTTTAACAGGAGAAAAACTTATTTCTTCTATCACTTCATCATTCATCTTTATTTCTTTTAAACTCAGCTCCATTTCACCTTGAAGTGTTTTTGTGTTAAACCAGCCTGTCACCTCTACCTTAGCACCTATCTTCATTCCCTCAGCCTGGACCAATAAACTCACATTTGTTGCTAGATCTGTAATTTCCCAAGCATTTACCCTATAGGTCTCCTTCATCAAGGCTAGTCCCTCTTTACTACAACCTACCATACTAAAAAGCATGATAACTAAAGTTAAAAGTGCTATTATTCTTCTCTTCATATTCATTACCCCCTTTTAAGATTATAAAATCATTATAAAATTAAACTATTATCATTATAGTATAAGTATTATTAATATTTTGCTATTTTTTGAGTTTGTTAATGAATTGTAATAATCTCTCTCCCAAAAGTACTTCTTCCTACTTACAAATTATAGTTTAGCCAAAGGCTTGATAAAGGTATCGTTTAGTTCTTATGTCCTTCTATCG
>JAEYNQ010000101.1 GCA_023412455.1 Bacillota bacterium | reverse complement strand
ACGGCTATAGCTATGGTTATCCAATGTCTACCATAGGTTGTCATGTCAGTAGCTGTCCCAATCATCAGACCTTGAGAATCACACCTTTTGAAAGTAGATTTAATGTAGCAGCTTTTGGTGTCCTTGGATATGAGTGTAATCTGAGTGATATGAAAAAAGAAGAGCTTGAAGCACTGAGTGAACAGGTAACACTTTATAAAAAATGGCGCCACCTACTGCAATATGGAACGTTTTATCGTATAAGATACGGCAATATTTATTCCTGGAATACGGTATCAGCAGACAAAAGTAAATCAGTAGGGTTTCTCATGCAAAAACTCACAACAGCAAACTGGCAACACGAAATATTTAAGGCAAAAGGGCTTGATGAGGATAAGAAATATACCTTTTCAAGCAGAAAACTCAAACATAACATAAAAGAATTTGGTGATTTGATTAATACGGTATCACCCATTCATGTAAAACAGGATTCGCTACTTCACAACATCTTAACGAAATGGGTTAAACTAGATGGGGAAACAGAGTTTTACCAGGTCTACGGAGATACGCTTATGTATAGTGGCATCAAATTAAAACAAGGCTTTGCCGCAACAGGTTACAATGATGAGGTAAGATATTTTCAGGATTTTTGCTCCCGTCTTTATTTTATAGAGGAAGAGGATGAAGCTTAGCAATGATAACCATTATAATAAAAATTATATTGCTATTGTCAACACAAACAAAAAATGTAAACTTGCTAACTTCAAATACAATGAAAGATGATATTCTCTATCCCAGGATAAAACACTCAGCGAATCATCTGTGCCGGAATTTATTGAAAAGACCTGTAAAGAATACAAATCTATTACAGATATAAATATCTCTTGATAAATATATCAGGTAGATATAGAAGTTAAGCTAGAGGTTTGATAGGTAAAAGCCTAAGCCCCGTGTTCACATCGCACTTGGCCTAGGCTTTTTTATTATGCCCCTATATCTATTGCTCTGGTTTTTTAATCTTTTTATACTCTTTATAGGTTACAATGCCTTCATATAATACTTTTTTATATACCCCCACTGCTATAACAACTACAATAACCGCCGTAATAATACCTGTTTCACCAACAAAATACATTTTGTCATTACCAACAGTTCCTGCTCCTAGTAAGTTCTGATCAAAGTTATTATGTGCCGCATGCATCAGTACTGCTGGCCATACGCTTTTTGAACGAAGGGTAAGACCTCCTATTATAACACCGACTGAGGTAATAACAATCATAAACAAAGGGACTTTATACCAGTTTGATATGCCTGGCATATAGATTCCAGATAACAATAGTGGGCAATGCCATGCTCCCCAAAAAAGGCCTGTAAATAGCAGTGTTTTTTTCGCTCCAACCCATGCTGTAAGTCTTGGTACCAAAAAACCTCTCCATCCAATTTCTTCTCCTAGAGTTATTACCAGGGTAGTCAGTATACCAACTACAGCCATTCCTAGCAGCTTTAAGCTCCAATCTATTTGCATGGAAGATGGATTGTTGATCCAATAAATACAATACGGAATACCAAGATAAATCATAGGTAATCCCAATGCTATGAATATATACTTAATTTTACATTTTTGAAAAAGTAGCGAATTCTTTTCTTTTCGAAAGTAAACAAACTTTGTAATCCAAGCCGCAAGCGCTGGGGTCCACATTAAAAATGCAGCATAAAACATTTGCCCTGTACCAATTATCAAGCTCTCAAAAATTGCACTCAAAACAATTATTACACTCAAAAATAAGGTTATTTCCTTTCTAATCTTATTTGTGTCATTTGCTTTCATTTTCTGATTTTCCATATTCTTTCCTTTCTACTTTATCTTTTATTTATCATGCCAATCTTTATTATCGAAATGTAATAGGTAACCCCTCTGCACAAATCGGTATTGTCATCTCCAACGGATTATTTCGTTGATGCTGTATATGAAGATGTGGTTCTGAGGTCGTTCCAGAATTACCAACTTTGCCAATTATCGTTCCTTCTTCTATATGTGAATTAACAGAAACAGTAATACTGTTCTTTTCTAAATGTGCCAGAATCAAATAAGAATCTGAATTGTCCACTTTTATAAAAACATAGTTACCTAACGAGCTTGTAAACTCCTCACTATTAGGTGTGATATTGGGTTCATCATTATCCATTCCAATCACAGTTCCGGATATAGGTGCCATAATGTCTGCGCCAAAAATCCCATAATCACTAAGTTCTGTGCTTCCCACATCATAAGGCTCACACACAATATCATATGCATAACATTCAGATGGCCACATTGCATGTGTCTTATAATTTTTCCCTCCCAAAATTACTGCATCCTTAACTGGCATTAATACACTAATACTATCTTCTAATTTTTCATTTGTTGGATATGTTAGTGGCGAAATCCCCATAAATACAGTTATTGGAAGTGCTAATATAATAGAAATTGTAATAAATGTAATGTTCCATATTATTTTTTTCTTTCTACACAAAGCTTTGATCAATAAAACAATCTGGATTAAGAAAGCTATAAGTGCTATGGGTGCGCAAATGAATACTGAAATATTCCACAAATATGCTGCTATCTGTCCACCTACAATCCAAATACCTATTACAACAGCCATTACCCAAACGATTAATAAACTTAATATCCCTTTTCTCTTCATGTCACACCTCCTCTCTTGAATCTGTATATACAAATCATATTTTCTTATACTAAAAAAAGTTGTAAGAAATACTTACAACTTTTTTACGTTTTACTTTATTCTCTTTACAATACAACTTCAAAGGTGACCTTATGTAGATCATAATCATTTTTCACACAGATTGACCCATCATGTATATTTACAATTTCCTTCGCAATAGAAAGCCCCAATCCTTTGCTTTCTGTCTGGTAATGTATAGCTGACTGTCCCTGATAAAGATAATCAAAAATATGCTCTGACTCTTCCTGGGTAAGGTTTTTCCCATAATTGGATACATCTATTATAAAATGTTCTTTCATCTCCTGAATTTCAATCTCAACTCTTTTACCTTCTTTTCCATAACGAATGCTATTTGTAATTAAATTCTCGAATAGACGTATCAGTAAATTCTGATTGCCCCGGTAAATGCAAGGCTTCTGATTTCCTTTTAAACTATAACTAATATTTTCTTTTTCCATTATTGGGATAAAATCGATTAATACCTGTTCTAACAGACTACTGACTGACATTTCCTCTTTATCGTATTCCTTTTTCTGAAATGTTAATAATGAATATTCCAGCAACTGACTAACCTGCTCTGATAAGTCATTGCTTTTTCGTAATAAAATAGCCGCATATTGTTTTCCCAACTCTGGCAAATCAACGTCTTTCTCCAATAACTCTACGTATCCGCAAATTGATGTGATTGGCGTCCGTAAATCATGTGCTATATTACAAATCATATTCTTTTCATTCTGAAGAGACTCATCTATCTGCCTAGCCATTTTATTAATGTTATTAGATAGATTAGCCAGTTCATCGTGGTTCTTATCATCGAGCAATCCTCTCATTTGTCCATTTGTAATCTTTTCTATATTATGGTTCATATCC
>JAEYNQ010000095.1 GCA_023412455.1 Bacillota bacterium | reverse complement strand
GAAAGACTATATCTGAAAGGGTGGAGCTGATATAATAAGATGAATAGATCAAAAGGGGGATGAGGTAGATGGAGGAGATTTTAGTTGTCGTTGATATGCAAAAGGATTTTATAGATGGGGCTTTGGGGAGTGAAGAAGCTGTAAGGATCCTTCCAGCTGTAATCCGTAAAATAAAGGAGTACGTCAAAAAAAATAACGCTATCTATTTTACAAAGGATACCCATACGCCCCAATACTTGGAAACGCAAGAAGGACGTAAACTTCCTGTAGTACACTGTGTCAAAAATTCCAAAGGATGGGAGCTTCAGGAAGACATAAAGCAATTGGTGGAAGAGTTACAAGCCAAAACAGATAGAAGGCTTGTATTTGAAAAGGGTATTTTTGGGAGTGAAGCTTTAGCAAGTACCTTACGAACCCAATTTGCTGGGGAAGAGATAAGTATTGAGCTAGTGGGACTTTGTACAGATATTTGTGTGATTGCCAATGCCATGCTGCTTAGAAGTTTTATGCCTGAGGCCACCATTAAGGTGGATGCAAGCTGCTGTGCAGGCGTGACACCTGAGAGTCACAGCAATGCTCTAGAAGCTATGAAAAGGTGTCAAGTAGAAATTAAATAATGGATTAACAATAAGTAAAAGTTACAAAGGAGGAATGTGAGTGGAAAATATAAATCTTTTTATTGTTTTTATTGAGGGTGTCTTATCGATTTTTTCACCCTGCATATTACCCATATTACCTATTTATTTAAGTGTACTTTCCAATAGTAATCAGATAGAGGAGATAGAAAAAGCTGAATTTAAGAGAGGGACTTTGGTAATAAATACACTGTTTTTTACTCTGGGCATCTCTACTACTTTCTTTATATTAGGTTCATCTCTTCATGCACTCAGTTCATTTTTCAACACCAATAAATATCTCATTCAATTGATTGGTGGGATGCTTATTCTATTTATGGGGCTATTCTATTTAGGTGTTATTAGGCTAGATGTTTTAAATAGGGAGAAAAGACTACATATTAAACCAAAGACTATGTCACCATTGACGGCTCTTGTATTAGGTTTTACCTTTAGTCTAGGCTGGACACCTTGTATTGGGCCTATTTTAGCATCTGTATTGATTATGGCTTCTAATTCAGAAAGTACAACAGCTGCACTTTTTTTGATTGGAGTATATACCATAGGTTTTATTGCACCTTTTATTTTGACAGCACTTTTTTACCACAAACTCTTTAAGCAGTTTGATAAGGTAAAGGCTCAGATGCTGTGGATTAAAAGAATCAGTGGGGCCTTTATCCTTATTGCAGGTGCTCTAATGGTGTTTACGGGTGTGACGAATATAAGCAAGCAACTAAAGGTTAACACACCTGATGTGGCCTCAGAGAGTATAAATTCTGAGCAGGCTCAAGGAGAAGAAAATCAACAAGGAGAAAGTCAAGAAGAAGCCCCCAAAATAAGTCCCATCGCCTTTACTTTGTATGATCAGTATGGTGAGATGCATACCCTAAGTGATTACAAAGGAAAAGCCATTTTTCTTAACTTTTGGGCAACCTGGTGTCCTCCTTGTAGGGGAGAAATGCCGGATATAGAGGCACTCTATCAGGAGTATAATCAAAATCAGGAGGATGTGATTATACTAGGGATTGCTTCCCCTGATGTAGGTCGTGAAGGCTCTGAAGAGCATATCAAAAGCTTTTTAGAAGAGGAAGGCTATACCTTTCCTGTAGTCTTTGATAAAGAGGGGTCTATGCTTTACCAATATGGAATCAATAGCTTTCCTTCCACTCTAATTATTAATAAAGAAGGCTACATTACCCAATATATTCCTGGAGCTATGGATAAGGAGACTATGAAAAAATTTATTGAGAAGGAACGATAATTGAAAGAATTCTTAGAAGTAAAGAGAGAGCAATGACCTTTTTAGCCAAGGTTTTGTTCTCTCTTTTTTGTTGTAAATATTAGAGGACTAGGGAAATGAATCTTGACAATTGGGCTTTGGTAGATTATACTAAATGAGTAATTGGTATATGTTTATAGATTTCACATGTTATTAGAGAGTATATCGCTAATGCCATATAGTCTGTAATAATATGTGAATTTTTATTTACAACAACTACAAATATATATTAGGAGGTACCGACATGACAGGTACAGTTAAATGGTTTAACGCAGAAAAAGGTTTTGGTTTTATTTGTAGAGAAGATGGCGATGACGTATTCGTACATTTCTCAGCTATCCAAGGTGATGGATTCAAATCTCTTGAAGAAGGACAAAAAGTAACCTTCGATATTACTCAAGGTCCTCGTGGCGCTCAAGCTGAAAACGTATTAAAAGCATAATTTATAGAGCTTTATAGGCAGAACATAGGTTCTGCCTTTTTTATATGTACGGAAAGTTACACCTTCTTACCAAATAAAACGGCTTTATTTTATCAAAAGACATATTGAAATACTTTGTTAAATAAGGTATACTATTGGCAATTATTGAAGAGAGAAAAGGAGAAGGAAATGAAGACAATCTTAGCTTAAGGAAAAGAGTTTGTTTAATAAAATATATAGGTAGGACCTTATTTTATTATGCAAAAAATGAGCTAAGAACATCTGTAGTCTTTGTTTTCTTTTTAGATAGCTGCTACAATCCAGCTTTTATAAATTTAAAAGCCTAAATGAGAGAAGGCCTCTTAGACATGGAAAAGAGCTGCCTTATTTGGGATAAATTTTAAATGAATTTAAGTAAGGATATAGGTTGTGAAACGAAAAGGATGAAATAAGAGACTGTAAGAGAAGAGATGTTCTCCTACAGTCTTTTTTAGTGTCTTGGCTAAGGCATAATGAAAGAGGTTAGCCTTATTCATGAGGTGAAGAATGAACGTACTTGTACAGACAAAAAAACTTTGTAAGGAATATGGAGATTTTGAGATTTTAAAAGGAGTGGATTTAGAGGTAAGAGAGGGGGAGAAGATAGGGTTAGTAGGGAAAAATGGTGCAGGTAAAACCACTTTAGCTAAGTTACTTGTAGGCGAACTAGAAGCTACTTCAGGAGAGCTGATGTGGTTTAAGAAAGCACCCCAAGTTCTTTATATGCAACAAGCTACAGAATATTGTCACTTAAAAGCTAGCTTAAGTGGAGGAGAAAAAACGAAGGCTCTTCTCAAAGAGACCTTTCTGCAAAAGGGGGATCTCTTGATACTAGATGAGCCTACTAATCACCTGGATAGTGAAGGGATTAGGTGGCTGATTCGTAGTTTAAAATCTAGAAAAGAAGCTGTTTTGGTAATTTCCCATGACCGATATTTTCTCGATCAGTGTGTAGAGCGTATTGTAGAAATAGAAGAGGGTAAGCTTCAAAGCTATGAGGGGAATTATAGTTTTTATTACCAAGAAAAGAAAAGGTGTTTTGAAGCAAAGCTCCACGCTTATTATGAACAAGAAAAGGTAAAAGCAAGGGTAGAGGGGCAAATTGCTGAGCTTAGAAGCTGGTCAGGCAAAGCCCACAGGGAAGCAGCAGCTAAAGCCATTGAGATGGGTAATAAGATGGGGGGTAAACAACATAATCGGGCAAAAGCTAAGAAGATGGATAAGCAAATAAAGTCCCGTATTAAAAGGTTAGAAAAACTAGAGCAAACAGGTCTTAGCAAGCCTAAGGCAGAAAGTAGCGTTTTTTTTGAATTACAAGAAGGTAAAAAAACAGGAACTGTCTTTTTAGAAGCTAAAGAATTGGGTAAAAGCTACCCGGACAAATGTTTATTTGAGAAAAGTTTCTTTTATATTAAAAGAGGAGAAAAAGTAGGTTTGTATGGACCCAATGGCTGTGGCAAGTCCACTTTTATCAAAGGATTACTGGGGCAGGTGAGTCTTGAAGGTGAGCTATACTGTAACCTGCATCAAAAAATAGGGTATATTAGTCAAGAGGTTATTGATTTAGATGAGACCCAAAGTATACTAGGACTTTTTGACACTCTAACGAGAGAGGAAAGGGGTAAGTTAGGCATACAGCTTTGTCAATTAGGCTTTTCAAGAGAGGAATGGCGTAAAAAAGTGGCTTGCCTAAGCTTAGGTGAAAGAATGAAACTAAAGCTTCTTCTTATGATTCGCCAAGGGTGTGAGGCACTCCTACTGGATGAACCCACCAATCATATAGACCTTCATGTAAGAGAACAACTGGAGGAAGTTTTAAAGGACTATAAAGGGACAATACTTTTAGTAACCCACGATCGCTATATGCTAGAAAAAATTTGTGATAAGCTTCTAGTTTTTGAAGAAAAACGTATAAAACGCTATGAATATACCTTATCAGAGTATGAGGAAAAGAAGAAAAGTCTACAACAAACCATTCTTCAGAAGCGAGGGAAGGAAAGGCAAGAAGAACTCCTTCGTCAGCAAAATAAAATGGCCTATCTTATTGGAGCATTGAGTCAAGTGGCTATAGGTTCACCTGAATATCAGAGACTAGATGAAGAGTATGAAAAGTTACTTGCCCTAAGGAAATGGGAAGAAGGGCCTTACTATTTTCGCTTGGTAGACGAAGAGGATAAGGAGCTATTAGAAGCTATTCTTTATGAATCTATTTATGTAGGAGAAGGAGAGAAGGTGCCTCGAGATATTATTTACAAGCCAGAAGTGTATAAGTACATTGCAAATTGGGGACAAAAAGGAGATTTAGGTTATGTACTTGTGGATAAAAAGACCCATGAAGGAATAGGCGTGGCATGGATTAGAGTATTAGATGGCACCAATAAGGGATATGCTTATAGAGCTGATGCTATTCCTGAATTTGGAGTGGCCCTGTTTGAAGCCTATAGGGGAAAAGGATTAGGCACCCAACTCATTAAGCAGCTATTATCTCAGTTGCCATCAGAAGTTAAAGCCATTTCCTTAAGTGTGGATCAGCGTAATCCTGCTAAAGGTCTCTATGAACGATTGGGCTTTAAAACCTATAGTGAAGATGAGCACAGCGCTATCATGAAATATATAAAGGCTTCAGACAATTAGCCTTTTCAAAATGAAAAAGAGTGAGTTTCAAAGGCCTTTCTGGTAGCTTTGAAACGCACTCTTTATTTTCTTGAAAAATGGTGGGGATTTTCTAACTTCCCCAATTTTCCTATCCATAGGTACCTATAGATAGGCACGTTCAGGGTGTAGGGTTACTTTAAGTTATCTTCATATATTTCTACAGAAACCTCTTTGCGAAGGCTTTCAAGATAAGCATCTAATTTTTCTGTAGCCTTTTGTGCTTCTATAGAAGCTTTAATGCTCTCTTTTACTTCATCAAGAGGTGTTATAGTGGCTTCAGATTGGATATCAGAGACTTTGATAAGATGCCAGCCAAAGGCACTTTTAACAGGTCCAGATACTTCCCCTTCTTTAAGGGTTTTAGCACCAGCTAAGAAATCAGGATCATAGTTAGCTGCATCATAAGAAACAAAGCCAAGTGCACCACCTGTATCCTTTGTACTATCTGTATTATGCTTAGCAGCTAATTCTTCAAAGGTAGAGGTACCACTATCATAAGCAGCTTTAGCTTCTTTGGCAGCTTCTTCTGTTTCAAGAAGAACATGGGCCATTTGAGCGCCAGGAGAAGTTGTAAATTGAGCTTGGTTTGCATGATAGTAATCGGATATTTCTTCATCTGTTACAGTAAGATCGGATGTCTGTTGTTCTACTATTTTAGAGATTAAAAGGTCTTTCTTTATGTTTTCTTTTAAATCCTCTAATGTGAGGTTGGCGGTTTTTAAAGCAGAATTAAAGGCTTCTTCCGACTCAAAACCAGCCTTAGTGGTTTCTAGTTCGGTTGTAATCTCTTCTTCAGAGACTTGTAGATTAAGAGCCATGGCCTTTTGGAGCAAGAGCTCAGCATCTATAAGATAATCAAGGGCTTCTTGTTTTTGTAGCTCATAATAAGCCATAGCTTCAGCATTAGTAGAGTAATCTGCTCCAAATTGCCATTGCATCATAGAGTCCAGATAAGCTATTTGATCATCATAACGTGCTTTAGGGATTTCGACTTCACCCACTTTAGCTACAGCAGTAGAGGAGTCAGCAGTTGTTTTGTTGCTACAAGCCACGGTACTTAGGGCAAAAAGAGTGATGAGACCAATGGCTATTGTTTTCTTAAGTATTTTCATGATAGTTCCAACTTTCTTTTTTGGGTTTAAGTTCTTTGCTAGAAGCAAAGACACAAGTATTATTTTATTATACAGAATAAATGTGATGAATAGATGAAAAAGCTTATTTTTTTACAATTGGAAATTCGAACCAAAAGGTACTTCCCTCACCTTCAATACTGTGGACACCATAGAGAACATCATGGGCTTGAAGGATAGAGCGAACAATGGATAAGCCTAACCCTGTTCCTACAGAAGCGCGCTTATGCGTCTTATCTACTTTATAGTATCTATCCCAGATATAAGGAAGATTTTCCTTGGCAATGCCCAGGCCCGTATCTATAATCTCAATGCGTACGATACTATCTCTAACAAGCTGTTTCACGGTTACCCTCTTATCTTCTCCTGTATAATTAATAGCATTGTTAATGAGATTATAAAGAACTTGAGAGAGCTTCAGGTGATCTGCATTTATCCAGACTTCTTCTTCATAGAGAAAGTTGAAGATATAGCCTTCTTGTTCCCGAAGCCGGGTGTAGCGCTTCAGGATGTCTTCGATAGATTGAGTCAGATTAAAGGGAGTAAGCTGTATAACGTGGGTGCCTGCTTGAAGTTTAGATAAGTCTAACATATCATTGACAAGTTCAGTAAGACGATGGCCTTCATCAATGATAATCTGTGTATTTTCTGGGGTGTTTTCACCGGGTAAATCCCGCATGATTTCTGCATAGCCCGTAATAAGCGTGAGAGGCGTTCTAAGGTCGTGAGAGACATTAGCTAATAATTCTTGCCTAAAATGTTCTGTCTTAGAGAGCTCTTGGTTGGCATAGTTTAGGGTTTGAGCCAGTTCAGAGATTTCCTTGTAGCTTCCTCCCTCAAAAAAGGAACCATAATTACCTTTAGCTAATTCTTTAGCAGAGATATTAATTTTTATAATAGGTTTACATATCTTTTTAGAAATAAACCAAGCCAATAGAAAGGCTAAAATAAGCATGATAACTGTCACGTAAATAAGTTGTGTGCGAAGGGTATAGATGGTGGCATCTACAGGCGAAATCATAGCATTAATCATTATAACTTTTGCCGAGCCATTGGGATTTTGCAGGACTTTTGTATAGATAACACTTTCTAATTGACGTTTTTTAGGCTTTGGTAAAGTCCGACTATAATTTTTAATCTGTGGACTTAAGCTCTCGATGAGGCGATAGTCGACACGCCGAATATCTGTTCCATCTTTCTTGAGGGCGTTTCGTATAAGAAAGAGATAATCATCAGCTGTCATATGGCTAAAGGTGGAATCAGGTGAATTGTTGATGGAATAGACAATATAGCCTGTTTCGTCTGTGACCAAAAAGGCCAAGTCCTTCTCGTCCGCAATATTCTCTAAAATAGTTTCTAGGTTGGAGTTGGTAATATTTTTAGCCACACGTTTTCCGGCATTTTCAATTTCCTTGATTTTAATACTTTTATAAAAGCTTTCTAGAAATACGACTTGAAATAACCAAAGGATTATAAGAAGAAAAGCTATAAAGAGGGTTAAATAACTAAAAAGCTGCCATTTAATGCTCCATTTAGTGTGTTTCAAAACGATAGCCCACTCCCCTCAAAGTGACGATACGATCGGCATAGTTACCAAGGCTTCGGCGAAGAAGTTTGATGTGGGTGTCTAAAGTACGATCATCTCCATAATAGTCGTATCCCCATACGTTTGTAATAAGATTCTCCCGAGTAAGGGCGAGGCCACCGTTCTTTACCATATAAAAGAGAAGGTCGTATTCCTTAGGAGTTAAATCCACTACAGCTCCGTCAATAGTCACTCGCCGGGCATCAAAATCCACTGTGAGACCATCAAAGTGTACCTCGTTCTTGGAGGTAACGGCACAGCCTTGACCAGTTCGCTTAATAATGGCATTTACCCGCATCATCAGCTCTTTAGGCGAAAAAGGCTTGACCACATAGTCGTCCACACCTATTTCAAAACCATGAATTTTATCATATTCCTCACCACGAGCAGAAAGCATAAGGACAGGGGTTGTACTAAATTTACGAATTTCCTTGCAGGTGGAGAAGCCATCCAGTTCAGGCATCATCACATCTAAAATGATAAGGTCAAAAGCTTCTTTTTTACACATGGCAATGGCCTCCATACCATTTGAAGCTTCCTTGACAGTGTGCCCTTCAAAGACAGCGTATTTTTTAATAAGTTCACGAATCATTGTTTCATCATCTACAATTAAAAGGTTGTACATGAGCAATCACCTCTATAGTATTTGGTTTATTCTATCATACTTCTACCCATTTCCATAGCCTAAGTATAAAAGAAGTATGTGATAACTATGTGATTAACGGCTGATAAAAATAGCATGATTGTTCTGAGCTTTGGCTTGCCACAGCCTATTTATGAAGAACATTCGTGGACGTTTCTCAGTGGCCCTCCTCCAAACGCCCCCTTCTTTTATTTTGCTAAGCTTTATTTTGAAAAAGGGCCCTTCTCACTACTGAGTATGTTGCCTTTGGAGTCAACCTATTGGTCTACTTAAAAGGTAAAATACTTGAATGAGTGAGAGGGCCCTTTTTGAAGGGGGGGAGATATTAGGTTTTATAAATGAAAGCTTGATTATTTAGAAGGATTAGACTCTAAGAGTACAGGCTCTAAGGTCATTTCGGTACGGTCTCTTAAGATTTTAACTTGAAGCTGCTCGCCTACTTTGTGTTTGAGAATAGCTTTCTTAAGATCAGAGGTTGTAGACACTTTTGTGTCATTGATACTTAGGATGCAGTCGCCAACTTTAAAGCCAGCTTTATCAGCAGCAGAGTTTAGACTAACTTGAGCGACATAGACACCCATTTGGTTCACACGATACATCATGGCATCTTGAGCAGTAGTAATATCTAAGAGAGAAACACCAAGAACAGGACGGCCTGTTACATAGCCATGAGAAATGAGTTGATCGGCAATGGTTTTTACCTCGTTAGCGGGGATAGCAAAGCCTAAACCTTCAATATCAGAACCGGAGGACTTAGCAACAACTAAACCGATAAATTGACCAGCATCATTAAATAAGCCACCACCAGAGTTACCGGGATTAATAGCAGCATTGGTTTGAAGGAGATTCATACTTTCGCCATCAATTGTAATCTCACGATCCAGAGCACTAATAATACCATCTGTTACAGTACCACCTAATTGACCAAGAGGATTACCAATAGCAACGGCTAGTTCACCCACTTCTAGTTGATCAGAATCACCAAAGGTGACAGGAACCAGGCTCTTAGTTTCAACCTTAATAACAGCTATGTCTGTAGTAGAGTCAGTACCAATTAATTTAGCTTCATAGGTTTCACCATTTTTAAGGCGTACATTAATTTTATTTGCACCATCTATAACGTGATTATTAGTGATAATATAGCCGTCATTGGTAATGATTACCCCACTACCAGCACCTTGGGTAATATATTGTTGAAGGCGTCTGCCGGTTACCATTACCTCAGTTGAAATTTCTACCACAGAGTTTCCGTTCAAGTTAGCAATCTCTGTCACGGATAAAGCTTTGCCGTTTGAAGGAGAGGTAGTCTGTAGAATTTCTTGTGTATTGCTTTGATTTGAAGAGATAGAAGGAGCTGTAGTAATAAGTGAAGAGCCTTTATTAAGGAATTGACCTGTTGCATAACCACTACCAAAGCCAAAAGCAGTTAAGGTGAGCATAGAAAGAGCTACAGCTATAGGACGTTTAAAGTTAAAGCTTTTCTTCTTATGAGGAGAAGAAATAATCGTTTCAGAATTTAATGGAATAGGTTCTTGGTGGCCTAGTTCTCTGGTGTCTTGCTGATGCATATAAGCCTTGTAGTCTACATAGCTACCATCTGCCTCGCAGTCAGTAGAAGAGAGAGTACAGTCAATAGGTGCGTTGTCTTCAATACGAGTAAAAGAATGATTTTCATCAAAAGAATTATATCTATCAAAAGAATCGTTGTTACCTAGCATAATGATTACCTCCTTTGGTAATATGTAATTTTATACTTATAAATTAAAGGAATTGTGTGATAACTGAGTGAAAGGAGGATGAAAACAAGATGAATACAAGCCGAAAATAACATGAAGATAATTAAAAAATAGATTTTCAAAGATAATTTCTAAAAGATAGGGCATTAAGGACTTAGGAAAAGAGGTTAAATATATTTATATAAGGGTTTTACAATGAATTGAAACCCCCTATAATATTAATCAGAATATTTAAAACTATATTAAGGCTGTAATTAGCTAGGGGGGAAAGCATGTTAGAGTTTCCAGAAGTAAAAGTGATGTCAGAGCAGCTAAATAATCACGTAGTAGGAAGACAGGTTCAGCGAGTTATGCCCCCAACAAAGGTACATAAATTTTGTTGGTTTAATGGTGAGCCTGGTGAGTATGGGGAGAAGCTTAAAGGGAGCAGGATTACAGGGGCAGAAGGCTTTGGTATTTTTGTAGAGATTAGCTTTGACAATGGGTATAAGCTTTGTGTGAATGATGGTATTAATTTGCGTTTAGTAGATAAGGAAAATAGGCCAAAGGATTTTCAACTTTTAATAGAGTTTGAAGAGGGTGAAGCCTTGGTATTTACGGTGGCTATGTATGGAGGTATTTATTTGCATCAAGGGGAGTATGATAATAGCTATTATCTAGCAAGTAAAGGAGCCCTTTCACCTTTTTTAGAAGTTTTTAAGACGCATTATAAGGAATTATTTGCAAAGAGTAAGCCCAGCTTAAGCCTGAAGGCCTTTTTAGCAACAGAGCAACGCTTCCCCGGTATTGGAAATGGTGTCCTGCAGGACATCCTTTTTGAAGCAGGCATGCATCCCAAACGTAAGCTCCAAACACTGAGTGAAGAGGATAAGGAAAAGGTGCTTAGGTCCATAACGGAGGTCTTGCAAAAGATGATCCAAGGAGGAGGACGAGATACAGAAAAGGATCTTATGGGGCAGAAGGGTGGATACAAGACACTAATGTCTAAGAATACAATGGCCCTAAGTTGTCCAAAATGTGGAGCGAAAATTATAAAAGAAGCTTACTTAGGAGGCTCTGTGTACTATTGTGAGTACTGCCAGCCATTTGTAAAATAATTAGAGGGGTATATTAAGTCTAGAGACGATACTTAATATACCCCTTTGGTTATAAGAAATGAAAAGAATAGAGCAGATGGTGTATAATATAAAGAAATAAATGACTATGTAAAATAGAAAGGAAGCACCTATGCCAATAAATAACTTTGTAGAGACGGGGTTAGCCTATCGAACGATTCACCGAGAGGGAGATACAGATTATTTTATAGAGACAGATAATTATCCTATTAATCTGCAACTGGATTTACCCTATTTATCCCGTATCCAATTTCCACGTTCACGAGCCATTCTAGTGAGGACAACCCCTAAAAGTAGATGGGTGACGCTCCATGTATTAAGGGATACAGACCTCTATTCAAGCTTTGCAAACTTTGAAATGGCATTAGAGAACGGGCCACTTCACATTGAACTAAAAGAGGGTTATATTGAGGTGAGAAGAAAAGAGATAAGTAAGGGGGAAGGTTTTGAAAATCAATCGTTTAATTGAAATAATGGTACTTCTATTAAATAAACGGACCCTAACAGCTAAAGAGTTAGCTGATCGCTTTCAAGTTTCTACACGAACCATTTATCGGGATATAGAGATTCTATCAGCTTCTGGAATTCCTGTTTATATGACGCAGGGAACAGGGGGAGGGATTTCTCTAATGGAAGAATATTGTGTTAACCGGACCTGCTTATCCGTACAAGAGAGAGAAAATCTTATGCTAGCTCTTCAGAGCTTGCAATCTACTAGCTGTGTAGAGGTTAAGCCTGCTATGGAGAAGTTGAGGAGTATCTTTAAAAAGCAAGATGAGCAAAATTGGGTACAAGTCGATTTATCCAGTTGGGGGCCTACTTCCATAACCAAAGACAACTTTGATCTTTTAAGGCAAGCTATTTTAGAGAGGCGACTGCTTCGCTTTAACTATGTCAATGCCATGGGGCAAAAAGGGGAGCGATTGATAGAGCCTCTGCAACTACTCTATAAAGGACAAGCTTGGTATTTGTATGGGTACTGTTGCCTAAAACATGCCATTCGCTTATTTAAGGTAAGTCGTATTAAGCAACCTGTCCTTCAAGAAGAGACCTTTCCCGAAAGAAGACTAGAAGAAGTTAGCCAAGAAAAGACAGAGATAGATAATAGCCATTCCATACATTTAAAATTAAAGTTTAAGCCTTCCAGCCTTTATAGGGTATATGATACTTTTGAAGAAGAAGAAATCTTCCTTACAGAGAGAGGAGACTACGAGGTAAATACTTGCTTCCCAGAGGGAGAGTGGATAGAAAGTTTTGTCCTTTCTTTTGGAAATGAAGTCCAAGTTTTAGAGCCTGAGTGGCTTAAAGAACGTATTAAACAAAAGCTTTGGCAAACTTTACAACAATATGAGTAAAACAAAGCCTGTGAAAATAACAAGGCTAAGAGGGGACGGTTCACAACTTACATAAGAGGGGACAGTTCACAACTTAAGGGGGAAAAGTTGTGAACTGTCCCTTTAGTATTTTTTTTTAAGGGGTCAAGTCCTTACTTGTTGAGGGCTTCCTCGTAGAGTTGGTTAGCTCTTTGCCAATTAATGAGATTGAACCAGTTATCAATGTAGTCACCACGGCTGTTTTGCGTTTTAAGGTAGTGAGCATGTTCCCAGAGGTCGATGGCAACAAGGGGTTTTAACCCAAGAGGGATAGGTGTATTCTGATTAGCTGTAGTGGCTAACAGAAGATTACCATTAGGGTCTGTAAGTAGCCAAGCCCATCCAGCACCAAAGACGCTAAGTGCTACTTGCTTAAACAAAAAGTTCCAATCCATGGTACTTCCAAAGTCTCTTATAATAGCTGAACGAAGAGCACCACTAGGTATTTGGTTAGTAGAAGGAGACAACCCCTTCCAGAAAAAACTGTGATTATAGTTCCCCCCAGCATTGTCTAAAATAGCTGGACGGGCATTCTCGGGGAGTTGATCACCAGAAGCTAAAAGCTGCTCCAGGGTGTAATTTTTAAGTTCTGGATAAGGTGATAAAAATCTATTGAGTTCAGAAATGTATTTTTGATGGTGTTTGGTGTGGTGGATTTGCATGGTTTGTGTATCGATATAAGGTTCTAAGGCAGAATAACTATAGTTCAGGGGTGGGAGGATGAAATTACCCTGATTATCTTTTAGGCCAAGGGTAGGCGTAGTACTCATAGCTTCGGTAGAAGTACCTGGGATAGTGAGATTAAAAGGAACTTCCGGGGAATTAGGGCTGGTATAAAGCATATAGGGTGTATTCCCCATAGCACCACTATAATGAATAGGACCCTGAGGATTAGTTGAAATAATAATGTTACCGGAAGGAATGATTGTAGGGCTATTCATATTGTTAGGCATAGTATTATTAGGAACATTGTTATTAGGCGTATTGTTATTAGGAACATTGTTATTAGGCATACCGGAATTAGGAGCATTTGGGTTAGGTATAGTGGTGTGGGTAGTATTGCTATTAAGGGGAGTTGAGGTATTGTTAGTAGTATTATAAGGCGCCAAATCTTGGGAGGATGTACGTGGGTTAGAGGAATGAGAAGTATTAGAGGCGTTACGGGAGTAGTTACTAGGGCGCTTAGGTGTAGCTAATGAGAGAAGTGCTAATGGTGCTAATTTATTCATAAATAGTATCCTTTCATTAAATAAGGTATCATTAATATAATATTAAGTAAGATGACAGTGTGCTCCTAGTTGTTTAAAAAAATGGAAATTTTATAGGACTCGTTTTATAGAATGATAACGTGATAGCTATCAAATGACATAAAATGTGACAAAAAAATATAAACATTTACAATAATACATATTTGTTTTACTAGAATTAATAGTGGGTAGAATGTATAATTATATTGTACGATAGGTTATGCGTATGAATATAAAATAATAAGAAGGAGTGGTTACATGAACTTAAAAGGTACGAAAACAGAAAAAAACTTGATGGAGGCTTTCGCAGGAGAATCACAAGCTAGAAATAAGTATACATATTTTGCTTCTAAAGCTAAAAAAGAGGGTTACACTCAAATTGCCGCTCTATTTGAACAAACAGCAAACAACGAAAAAGAGCATGCAAAGATTTGGTACAAGTTACTTCATGGAGGAATAGGCAATACAGCAGAGAACCTTAAGGATGCTGCTGCAGGTGAGAACTGGGAATGGACAGATATGTATGCAGGTTTTGCCAAAGATGCTAAAGAAGAAGGTTTTGATCATATTGCCTTTTTATTTGAAGAGGTAGCTAAGATTGAGAAAGAGCACGAGGAACGTTACCTTAAGCTTTTAAACAACATTGAAGAGAAACACGTTTTTGAAAAAGAAGAAGAAGTAGAATGGATTTGCAGTAACTGTGGTCATATTCATAAAGGTAAAGAGGCACCTGGCATTTGTCCAGTATGTGCTCATCCACAAAGCTACTTTGAAGTAAGAGCAACCAATTATTAAATAATAAACTACCCCCTATACTTGGAGTGATTAAATGTCAATCTATAAATCGAAGTATAGGGGGTTATTTTTTGGAGAAAATAGAAGTAAATAAGGCATAGAGGAGGCAATAAATGAAAAAAGAGGATAAACGTGAAGCTGAGCTGCAAAGTCGGATAGATCATATGAAAGATGCTAAAAATGCAGGGAATGGTTTTAAAAGCACTATGAGTTCAGGAACAGTCGGTGCAGGAGATGCCTTGAGCCATACAAAAAGATAGTATAGCTACCCCTTTTAACAGAGGGGAGCTATACTATCTTTTTGTGTAGAATGAGAAGAGTTACACTTTAGTTTAAAAATGAAGCTTTCTTAGGATAGGGGATCTAGGCTTTCTACAAATTGTTTAAAGTGAGTAAGTCCTTCAGGTGTCATCTTAAAGACGCCAGCATCTTCTAGGACACGGGTAAATTTTTTGCCTAAAGCAGCTTGAAGAAAGGCATCTAGGTCTTCGTTAGGAGAATAAACCTTTTTCAATTCTTCTGCCCAAGGGAGATGATAAGTGGCAACTTCCACAGGTTCACCTTTGATGTAGGATTTGATAGTTTGGAGTTCTCCTAGAAGTCTACCTGGTAATATAGCTAGGCCCATTACCTCGATAAGACCAATGTTTTCTTTTTTGATATGTTGGACATCTTCATGGGGATGGAAGATGCCTAGAGGATGCTGGGTGCTTGTACGATTATTCCGTAAGACAACCTTTAGGACATATTCGTTACCACGTTTTTCAGCGATAGGGGTGATGGTGTTATGACGTATGTCTTTTGTAGAAGCTAAAATACCTACTTCTTGGTCTGAATAAGTCATCCATTTTTGGTAGATGAAATCAGTAGCTTCTGCAACAGCTTCTAAATGGGGGCTACTTAGTTCGATAGTAGAAAGAGGCCAGTTAAGAAGCTTGCAAGTCACATGAGGAAAAGCCTTCATCTTGAATTCATAGAGGGTAGTTGCATTGTGAATAGGGAAGGTATAACACCCCCCTTGATAGTGTTCATGCGATAAAATAGAGCCCCCTACAATGGGTAGGTCTGCATTAGAACCAATAAAATAGTGAGGAAACTGTTCCACAAAGCCTAAAAGATTATAAAAGCTATCTTTAGTCAGTTGCATAGGCTCATGGGTTTCAGAAAGCAAAATACAATGCTCATTATAGTAAAGATAAGGGGAGTATTGAAGTCGCCAATTTCTATCATTAATGTGAAGACTTATTGTACGATGATTAGCCCGATCTGGAAGCTTAATGGTTCCAGCATAACCTTCGTTTTCAATACAAAGAAGGCAAGCAGGATATTTATTAGGGGGGGCTGTCTTAAGTCGTGCAATTTCCTTTGGATCCTTCTCAGGCTTAGAGAGGTTAATGGTAATATCTAGGGCGCCGTAGGGGGAATCTACATTAAAAAACACATTTTTAGCTATACGACTCATTTTGATATAATTAACTGCTTGGCTCGTCTTATAAAAGTAATCCGTAGCCTTCTTAGGAGAGCACTCATAATAGCTAAAGAATCTATCCTCTAATAAAGAAGGAAGAGGCAGGAAAATATCCATAAGGGTACTGGTAAAAATATCTCGAGCAGAAAGGCTGTCTTCAATAAGTCCTTTACTAACAGCTAATGTAGCTAGTGCATGGAGTGTTTCGTAGAAGTCACCGGAATAAGTAGGACCTGGTTCATACTCATCCTCTTTATAAAGATCTAAAATCCGGTTGCGAATATAGATGGTATCACGAGGTGAAATAAGCTCTTTTTCGATAGATAAAGCGATAAGCTGGTCAATGTAACAAGATAAGGGGTTCATACTATACCCCCTTATAACCATTAGGGTGAGCCTTATGCCACTTCCAAGCTGATGCAATAATTTCTTTGATGTCTGTATGTTTAGGGGCCCAGCCAAGAACTTTTTTTGCTTTATCAGAAGAGGCCACTAAAAGAGCAGGATCACCAGCACGTCTTTCACCTATAACAAGAGGAATAGGATGTCCGGTTACTTCTCTAGCTGCTTTAATCATTTCTAGTACAGAATAGCCGTTATTACTACCTAAATTAAAGATATCGCTTTCTCCACCTTTCATAAGATAGTCAAGGGCCAGAAGGTGAGCATCCACTAAGTCAGTAACATGGATATAGTCTCTAATACAGGTTCCGTCAGCTGTTTCATAGTCTTGACCAAACACGGTAATATGGGGGCGCTTATTAAGAGGCACTTGGAGAATAAGAGGAATAAGATGTGTTTCAACTGTATGGGCTTCACCTATGGTGCCACTTTCATCAGCTCCGGCTACATTAAAGTAGCGTAAGCATACATAGTTAAGCTGATGGGCCTTATTGGTCCACTTCAACATCTTCTCAATAGAGAGCTTTGTCTCCCCATAAGTATTAGTAGGACATGTAGGCGTTTCTTCACTGATAGGCATTGTTTTAACATCCCCATAGGTGGCTGCAGTAGAAGAAAAGACAATATACTGAACGCCTTCTTCAACTAGGACTTCTAATAAGGTTTCTGTTCCACCTACATTGTTATTGTAATATTTAAGTGGGTTGGTCATGGATTCACCCACTAGGGAGTTGGCAGCAAAATGAATAACCCCATCTATTTTTTCTTTTGCAAAAACTTCTTTAAGGGCCTCTTTGTTGCGGATATCTACTTGGTAAAAAGGCACACTATGAGGGAGACTCTCTATGTGTCCGGTTTCTAGGCTGTCAATAACCACCACTTCCATTTGATGCGCCAAAAGTTGTTTTACAGCATGAGAGCCGATATACCCTGCGCCTCCGACTACAAGTATTTTCATGTAAAAACCTCCTTAATTAATGAGTAAGCTGAATAGGACCATTTCCAATGGATGCAATGTAGAAAGAAGCAGCATAACCTATGGCCTGTTCATAAATACTCGACATAGTAGTAATAAAATCTTGGATTTGACTGTTCTCTACGATAGCTAGTGAGCAGCCACCGAAGCCAGCTCCTGTCATACGGGCACCTAATACACCCTTTTGGAGGATAGCGTGTTGAGCTAGAGTATCGAGCTCCTTTCCTGTTACTTCGTAATTTTCTTTAAGAGAACGGTGGGAGTCATTTAATAGTTTGCCAAAGGTCACCAGATCGCCAGCTTCAAGGGCCTCTGTAGCCATTAGAACACGGGTATTTTCTGACACTGCATGTTTAACACGTTTGAAGAGGGTGGGGTTTTCCAGTAAGGCTTCTGCTTCTTCTAATTGGGTATCCTTTAGCTGGCATAGAGTATCAATACCAAAAGTCTTTTGAAGAATAGCTAGGGCAGTATCACATTCTTTACGACGCTCATTGTATTTTGAATCAGATAACTCACGTCGCTTATTGGTGTTCATAATGAGGATGCTATAGTTATCTAATTTAAAGGGGATATATTGGTACTCTTGAGTATTACAATTTAGTAAAAGAGCAGAATCTTCTTTACCAAGGGCAATGGCAAATTGGTCCATTATGCCACTATTTACACCAATATAGTTATTTTCCACTTCTTTACCTAAGAGAGCGGCCTTTACAGGGGAGAGCGAAGTCAGATTGTAGGTATCTGAGAAAATCTTGCACATAAGCATTTCTAAAGAGGCAGAAGAGGAGAGGCCAGAACCATTAGGAATATTACCGAATACCAAGAGATTAAGTCCTGTATCTAGGGTATAGCCTGCTTGTTTTAAGTAGAATAAAACCCCTTTAATATAGTTGCACCAGTTATGTTCAGGTTTATAGTTTAAATCGTCTAAAGAGAATTCAAAAGTCCCCAGTTCTTTAAAATTAGAAGAGTACACTCTAAAAAGCTTATCCGTACGCTTGCTAATGAGACCATAGGTCCCTAAGGTAATAGCACAAGGGAAAACCAGTCCACCGTTATAGTCGATATGTTCACCAATTAAGTTAATGCGGCCTGGTGCAAAGAAAGTAGCTTCAGATGTTTCATTAAAAATCTGTTTAAATTCAAATTGCAAAGCATTTAGATCCATATAAACCTCCTTGACAACGATTATTTGATAATCTTAGTATATTATATTGGTAAAATAAATCAAGATATTTTAGTAAAAAATAAAACTTGATAACTAACATGGAGTAAGCTATAATAAAACAAAGAAAAGCCCTGGAATAGGGACTTTTTCAAGTGTAGATTAAAGAATAATTTGTGTCAAACAGCAGTAAAAGTTTTACTAAAAGAATGGAAGGCGATAAGATGGCAACGATTAAAGAGGTGGCAGCTAGGGCTGGTGTATCTATTGCAACGGTGTCCAGAGTACTTAATTTTGATGAAACACTCAATACGACCCCTGAAACCAAAAGACGTATTTTGGAGATAGCAGAAGAACTTCAATATGTTACTGTTAATCAGCGAAAAAACAAAATAAAAAAAATAAATATAGGTATTGTGCATTGGCATAGCCAGGAAGAAGAACTAAAAGACCCTTATTTTCTTTCTGTTCGTTTAGCTATCGAAAAACGTTGTGAAAAAGAGGGGATAGGCTTCAAGGTTATACGCTATAACGAGGCGCCTTATGATATAGAGCAAGTGGATGGGCTTATTGCTATAGGGAAATTTAGAAAAGAGCAGGTAGAGTTTTTACAAAAGGTTTCTAGTTGTATTATTTTTGTAGATTTTTCGCCTAATGAGCTTCTTTATGATAGTGTGGTAGCAGACTATAAATTGGGAGTATGGAAGGCTTTAGAATATTTATATAACCTTGGACATCGCCAATTAGGGTATATTGGTGGCTACGAATATGTAGGAGAAGATAGGGAATTTATAAAAGGGACAAGAGAAGAGATTTTTAGAGAATTTGTACATCTAAAAGCTATTTATAACCCTGAATTTATTTTTAAAGAAAATTTTTTGCCAGAGTCAGGTTATAAGCTCATGGCAGAAGCTTTGGAAAAGGAGACGTACCCTACAGCTTTTTTTGTAGCAAGTGATCCTATGGCTATAGGTGCGTACAAGGCTATTACCGATAAAGGACTAAGAGTGGGAAAAGATATCAGCCTTATTGGCTTTGATGATATCTATGCCTGCCAGTATTTAACCCCGACTTTAACAACCATAAGGGTGCACACAGATTTTATGGGAGAAACAGCCCTAGAAACATTAATGGAGCGCTTGCGCACAGGACGAAAGATAAGTAAAAAAATTCTTATTCCAACAGAACTTGTGATTAGAGAAAGCTGTGCAAAGTACGAAAGAGGTAGATGATACTTTCAAAAACTAAGATTAGAGGATACGAAAAAGGATAGTACAAAACCAATAATAGGGTTTGTGCTATCCTTTTTTTATCTTGCAAGAAAGTTCGTATGCTACACTTTCACTACTTCGCGAACCAATATGTGTCCTATGGACACTTTTGTCCCGAAATAAGTTTAGGGTAACTTATAGTAAAAAAGCGATATAACAAAGAATAATACCAAAGCAGCAAGTAACATAAACAGGAGTCATCTTCTTAAACTTTTTTCGAGCTGTCTTTAGGAAAAGAATAAAGCTCATAAGGAGGGTTGCCACTAAACCAAATACAAGAAGAGAAAAGGTGCCTTTATCGGTAAAGATATAGACAGAGCTTGGAATGTAAAGCACATCCGCCAAAACCAGTATGATAAAGTTAAAGAGGTTACTTCCTGCGATATTGCCCACAGTCATATTAAAGTTATTGGCCTTTACAAGAGCAATACAAGAGGTGAGCTCTGGTAAGGAAGTGGCCACACCTAGGAAAACTGCTCCTACAAGACCAGCTCCTAAATGATAAATAGCAGCAATACGGTCTGCCACATAAGTAACTAGAATGCTTGTTATAATCAAAGCAATACTAGATAGAACAAACCGAAGAATAACTTGTTTGACGGTTAAGTGATGATCGTCTTCTTTGTCAGACTCTTCTGGAGGAGCATCTGCCATACCCTTTAAACCTGCTACATAAAGTACTGCAATAATAATGGAAATAATACTGACTGATAAAATCTCAATATCAATAGGTAATACCAAAGAAAGAGCAATGACTAAATACATACCCAGGACACAGACATTGGTATAGAGATGACTTTTGGAGAGCCTGGCTGTATCAAAGCCTTGAATAGCTATAATGATTAATAAAGCAATAACAGTAAGATTGAATAAATTACTTCCTAGAATATTGCCCATAGCTAGATTGGGGTTGCCGATAAAGACAGTGGCAGAAATACTAGTAAAGAGCTCAGGAAGTGAAGTGACGGCAGCAAGTAATACACCACCGATAAAGGCCCCTGATAAATGGGTTTTTTTATCCAATAAATCCACGTAATTAGCAGCTTTTATAGAAAGAAAAATCACTGTCACAGCAAGTAGTGCATAGATAAGTAAAAGCATAATAAAACCTCCTTTAATGAATACACCCTTATTATGTGCAATAATAAGGAAAATAAAACATCAAAGAAGGTTCATCTCACCAGTTCAAAGGCTTTCTTTCTCTTTATACATGGTTAGCAGTGTTTGATTGAGTCATTAAATTGACAAAAGAATCCACGATATAAGGGTCAAATTGGAGAGCGGCACAGTTTTTAAGTTCATGAAGGGCTTCAGTAACGGATTTACTCTTGCTATAAGGTCGTTCTGAAATCATTGCATCGAAGGAATCTACCACAGCTAATATGCGAGCACCTAAGCTGATTGCCTCACCACTTAAACCATCAGGATAACCTTTTCCGTCGTAGCGTTCATGGTGATGACGGACGTAATCAATAGACTCCTCCATGCCCAAGAGAGGTTCTAAAATATTAAAGCTATAAATAGGATGCTTTTTAATCAGTGCATATTCATCATCAGATAAAGGAGTTGTTTTATTAAGAATAGTAGAAGGAATTTCTATCTTACCAATATCATGAAGGAGGCCTGCGTAATGAATAGAGCTAATTTGGTCAGGGTTGAGTTGTAAGTGAGTGGCTAATTTGGCTGCATAAGAAGCAACGCGCTCACAATGGCCTAGTGTGTACTGATCCTTCATAGAGATACTTGTTAAAAGAGCTTTAAAGATACCAATAAGGTGGCGGTTTTCCTTAGACATGTCATGCTTAAAGTTTTCAAGGATATCCTCATAAATATGAATAGCATCCTTGCCAGCGTTCTTTGAATGATTGAGGGCAGCTTCTGCCTGTTTAATGAGCCCACTTTCTTCTTGGGCTAAATGGGGGAGAGAAGAATAACCAAGAGAGAAACTGACATAGCAGGTAAGCGGAATAGGGATATACTTTGATTTTAGGGCGTCTAACTGTGCTTTTAAATCAGAGGCGAGTTTATCTAGTTCCGGTAAGCTATCAAAAGGAACAATAACAGCAAAGGTATCGCTAAAATAGCGATAAGTAGTACAAGGAGCACTTATAATATGTTGTAAGAGCTTGGCTGTAGAAAGGATAATGGTTGTACCAACATCTTGACCAATATTATCATTAACCAACTTAAGGTTATCAATATCTAATAGGATAAGACCGACCTGGGAGTGGTTTTGGATGGATTTTTGAACTTCTAAGGATAACTGTTTTAAAAAGAAACGATGATTATAAAGACCTGTAAGGTCGTCTGTATAAAGGAGACGTTCTTGTTGCTTCTTATAATAGAGCTGTCTCGTTTGAGTTAAACTAATAAAAAAACAAGCAATAAGAGTAATGAGACGAGAAGAAAGATGAATGAGCAATAGGCTATTATCTATAGAAGGGTATGTAGCTATATAGTGGGCAACTTCTAATAAAGTAAGAACGACAGTAAAGAGAAAGCCGACAAAGGTGAAAGACAGAGAAATGATAATAGCTAATAAATTTTGAGTCTGTGAAAAAATAGTATTATAAGGAGAAGTAGCATTTAGGACGCAAATAAAAGAAAAAAGAATATAGGAGAGTCCCAATCCTAAAATAAGCATATAGTTTACTTTGTTAAAAGGATGAAATGTAAAAAAGTTTTTAAACATAGAATGCATTCTCCTTAACTATGGGTTAAATGTCGTATAGTATTATAGTAATATATAGGTGTTAAAAAGTAAATAAATTATATATAATATTTTAAATATTAACAAAATACTAAATACAATATACAAAAATTCCAAAAATGTAACACACAATAAGAGACCTCATAGAACAAAGAAAGTAAATTTCAGCCCATAAATAAAGTAGTAAAAAAACAATAAGCCATTAAAAATGGCTCATAAGAGAAAAAAGAGTCATCTTTAACAGCTTGGTAGAAGGAGTTGGATTAGTCACGCGTATTATTTTGACGAACAGTTTCCAAGTAATTATAAAGGGTGAACTTGGATATGTTAAGAAATTCACAGACCTTATCGCCTGAACGAGTAATAAGGAAAGCGCCTTTATTATCTAAGAAACGGATAATTTCTAATTTCTCATCTTTAGTAAGTTGATTACTTGGTTTATTAAACATGCTTTCACACTGAAGAATTAAGTTGTCCATAAGCTGATTAACATCCGTGACAAACAGTTCGTTAGATGATGGAGTAGAAGCTGTATAATGATTAAACTGTTTGAGATACTCTTCGCATTTAAGGGAATCTGTAATATCCATATTAATACAGATCGAACCAATATTATTGCCTTCATCATCTTTAATAAATGTGGAAGATCCACGAATGATTTTACCTGATCGGGTATGGACAATTTTATTATAAATGTATGTATCCCCTGAAGTTTTACTCATAACCTGCAAACCCCAGTTCCCTCCACAGTCACCAATTTTTCTTCCAGTAATATGCCCGTTTCGTATATCTACTATAGTATGCTCGTATTCTTTAGTATTGTCATGTAATACAACCTCGCAATTGGAACCAAAGTGATTTTCAATCAGATCCAGGATTTGGGAAAACAAAGGTAGATTATCATAGATACTTTTCATAGTTACCTCCTGAGTAATATTAATACTTATTGATATTATTATAACAGAAAACTTAAAAAATTTTTGCGTATTTTTTATTTTTTGAGGACGAAAAAATTTTTTTAAAAAAACACTACTATTTTACCATAAAATTGAAGATAAAGGCTAATAAACATTAAAAAAAATTATAAAAATGGCTATACATCTAAAAATAAATATTATATAATAGCAGTAAGTAAAAAGAATATCAATAAACGTTGAAAGATGAATAAGGAGGTAATGCAATGAACGATGTTTTAAAGCAAATAAACGCATTAGGAATTGTGCCTGTAGTAAAAATCGATAGAGTAGAAGATGCAGTTCCACTAGCAAAAGCATTATGTGAAGGAGGACTTCCAGTAGCAGAAGTTACTTTTAGAACAGCTTGTGCAAGAGAAGCTATCCAAAAGATGGCCACTGAATTCCCAGAAATGTTAATAGGCGCAGGAACAGTTCTTACAACAGAACAAGTTGACCAAGCAGTTGAAGCAGGTGCAAAATTCATTGTTAGCCCAGGCCTAAATCCTAAAGTAGTCAAATATTGTGTGGATAAAGGGATCCTTATTACACCAGGTTGTGCAAACCCTTCAGATGTTGAACAAGCTATAGAGCTTGGACTTGATACGGTTAAAATCTTCCCAGCAGAAGCTGTAGGTGGACTTAACCTGATCAAATCTATGGCTGGTCCCTATACAACCATGCGTTTTATGCCTACTGGTGGTATCAATGCAAAAAATCTGAACAATTACTTAGCCTTTGATAAAATCATTGCTTGTGGTGGAAGCTGGATGGTAGATCCTAAGCTTGTAGCAGAAGGAGACTTCGCTAAAATCACTGAGCTTACAAGAGAAGCTGTAACACAAATGTTAGGCTTTGAACTGGCTCACGTAGGTATTAACATGCCTTCAGAGGCAGAAGCAACTGAAGTAGCTAATGGTTTAGGTGATTTATTCAACCTGGAAGTGAAAAATGGCAATAGCTCATTATTTGCTGGTACAGGAATAGAAGTGATGAAAGCACCATACCTTGGTGCAAAAGGACATATAGCTTACAAAACCAATTACATCGATAGAGCAGTAAACTACCTTAAATCGAGAGGCTATGAATTTGATGAAGATTCAGCTAAATATGATGCAAAAGGTAAATTAGTAGCCATTTATTTAAAACAAGAATTTGGTGGTTTTGCTATTCACCTTTTACAAAAGAAATAATTCATAACATGCCAGTCATTTCGGTAAAATTAATAATAGAAAATACATTATGAATGAATAAGGAGAAAATACAATGAGTAAAAAAGTAGTTACCTTTGGCGAAATTATGTTAAGACTCGCACCAAACGGATATTTAAGATTTACACAAGTTGACCAGTTCCAAGCAACTTACGGTGGAGGAGAAGCTAACGTAGCAGTTTCTCTTGCAAACTATGGCTTAGATGCAGAATTCGTTACAAAACTTCCAACACACGATATTGGTCAAGCAGCCATCAATGACCTTCGCAGATATGGCGTTGAAACAAAACACATCGCGCGTGGTGGTGAAAGAGTAGGAATCTATTTCTTAGAAAAAGGTGCTTCTCAAAGACCTTCTAAGGTTATTTATGATAGAGCCCATTCTTCTATCTCAGAAGCTACAACAGCTGATTTTAACTGGGATGAAATTTTTGAAGGTGCCACTTGGTTCCATTTCACAGGTATTACACCAGCTCTTGGCGACAATGCAGCAGCTATTTGTCTAGAAGCTTGTAAAGCAGCTAAAGCAAGAGGTGTTAAAGTAAGCTGTGACCTTAACTACAGAAAAAAATTATGGACAAAAGATAAAGCTTGTGAGGTTATGGGCGGACTTATGGAATACGTGGATGTATGTATTGCTAACGAAGAAGATGCAGCAGACGTATTTGGTATTCACGCAGCAGGTACAGATGTCACTAAAGGTGAAGTAAATCATGAAGGTTATAAAGATGTAGCGAAACAACTTAAAGATAAATTTGGCTTTGAATATGTGGCCATTACACTGAGAGAATCTATCTCAGCGAGTGATAACAACTGGGCAGCTATGCTTTATAATGGGGAAGATTACTTCTTCTCTAAAAAATACTCTGTACGTATTGTGGACCGTGTAGGTGGAGGAGATTCGTTTGGCGGCGGACTCATCTACAGCTTAGTAAACAACTATGCACCACAAGCAGCCATTGAATTTGCAGTAGCAGCTTCATGTTTAAAACACACTATTGAAGGAGACTACAACCGTGTATCAGTAAGCGAAGTGCAAGCTCTTGCTGGTGGAGATGGTTCAGGTCGCGTTCAAAGATAAGCTAAATAACTACCCCCTAATTAAAAAAAGAGATGAAAGTAGATAAACTTTCATCTCTTTTTTAATTATATTAATAAGCATTAGTCTCCACAAAGTTAATGATTTTTATGACGCAGAAGTCTTATTATAAGAGCCATTCATTTTGTAATTATTTAAAAACAAAAAATACTTATTAAAAATAAAACCACTATATGTATGGGGTAAAAAAGGTAAAATAAATATTTAAATCCTCTTCCTTTTTGCCCGTTATATAACAACATAAG
>JAEYNQ010000297.1 GCA_023412455.1 Bacillota bacterium | reverse complement strand
AGGAGGGTGTTAATCCATTTTGCTGACTATTACAAATTTACCTGTTTGATTTCACATATTTTACTTGAAATTCTCACTATAAAAGCATAGAATATAAGAAAGTGGTATGAAGTGGGGACAAGTGGGGTGAAGTGGTAGATGTTTATAGGTGAATATAAACACAGCTTAGATGAAAAAGGAAGGGTAAGTGTACCTGCAAAATACCGTGAACAATTAGGTGACACCTTTATTTTGACAAAAGGTTTAGATGGCTGTTTGTTTATTTATCCTGCTTCTGAGTGGGTGCTTTTTGAACAGAAGCTAAAGAACCTACCACTGACCAATACCAATGCAAGAAAATTTGTTCGTTTCTTTTTATCGGGAGCCGTAGAATGTAACACGGACAAGCAAGGAAGAATATTAATTCCTCTCAACTTACGTGCATATTCTAAGATTGAAAGAGACATAGTATTTATTGGCATGAGTAACCGTATAGAAATTTGGAGCAATACCAACTGGGATGCTTATAATGAAGAAGAGTTTGATGCAGATACCATTGCTCAACAAATGGAAGAATTAGGAATATAAAGGTGGCAGAAATGAATTTTGAACATGTATCCGTTTTATTAGAGGAATGTCTGGAAGGACTTCATATTAGACCTAGTGGTATTTATGTAGATGGTACCTTAGGGGGAGCAGGACATTCTAGTCAAATTTGTAAACGCCTTTCTAAAGAAGGGCATCTTATTGGCATTGATCAGGATAATAATGCTTTAAACGTTTCAAGGGAACGTTTAAAAGATGTGAATCCTCAAGTAAGTATTGTGAAGAGTAATTTTGAACAAGTGGATGAGGTGCTTGATCAATTAGGGATTGAAAAAATTGATGGCATGCTCATTGATTTAGGCGTTTCTTCACATCAGCTAGATGAAGCTTCACGAGGCTTTTCTTATATGCAGGATGCACCCTTAGATATGCGTATGAATCAAGAAAGTACCTATTCAGCTTATGAAGTCGTCAATACTTTAAGTGAAGAAGCACTTCATAGACTAATGCGTGACTATGGTGAAGAAAAGTGGGCAAAACGCATTGCACAATTTATAGTGAGTGAAAGGGAGAAAAAGCCTATCCAAACGACTTTTGAATTGGTAGAAGTCATAAAAAAGGCTATCCCTCATGGGGCCAGAAAAGATGGCCCTCATCCAGCTAAACGAACTTTTCAAGCCATTCGTATTGAAGTAAACCGTGAATTAGATATTATTGAGCCGACTATTCGTAAAGTAGTAAGTCGACTAAAGGTAGGAGGAAGATTGTGTATTATTACCTTCCACTCTTTAGAAGATCGAATAGTTAAACAGACATTTAAACAATTAGAAAATCCTTGTACCTGTTCCAGAGAGTTTCCAGTCTGCATTTGTGGAAAAATGCCAGAAGTAAAAGTAATATCAAGGAAACCTATTTTACCAACAGAAGAGGAAGTGGAGGTTAATCCAAGATCCAGAAGCGCTAAATTGCGTATTATAGAGAAAATATAATAAGGGGGAAAAGCGAGTGGGAGAAGGTTTCGGATCAAAATATCGTTATGAATATGGCAGTACTGCTAGAGCTTATTATGAAGCTATACCTACATCGCCTAGCAGGCTTCCCGAGCAAAGACCACGGCCTCAAGTTAGGCCACGCACACAGCCTAAAACGGATAGGGCTCTTGTTGTTAAGTTAAGTGTTTGTGGCTTTTTTGTATTTACATGCACTTTTATGTATGTGCACCTTTATTCTACATTAGCTACTGCTCAAGCTGAATTAAAGTTGGTTAAAAATGAAATTCGCGAGACACGTAGTTCCATCAGTTATACTCAATCTCAAATTTCAGAGAAGTTAAACTTAGACTATATTCGTCAGCGTGCTTCAAAGGAACTCAATATGGCAGAACCTTTGCCCCATCAGATTGTTTATATCGAATTGCCAGAACAAAGCCATACTTTATATAATAAGTGAAATAGGGAGTTAGGATGGAAAGACAACAAAAGTTAATGAAAAAAAATAAAAATGCACTCTCAAGGACGCGCCTAAATAGGCGCATCTTTATTATGATTCTCTTTTTTATCGTTCTAGTTATTTATGGAGGCTATCAAGTCACCTACATTAAATTAGTTCATGGAGAAGACTACCAAAAGCAAGTGTATAATAGGCTAATGAGTAGAGATACTATCATTAATCCACAGCGTGGCAATATATTAGATCGTCATAATAATACCCTTGCTACCAGTTTTTTGACCTATGATATTACTCTTTCACCTAAGGAAATTATGGAAAAGGAAATAGAGGAGAGACAAAAAATCTATGAGCAGCTGGCTAAGGTACTTGATAAAAAAGTAACGGATATACAAGCACTTGTTGAGCAGAATCCCTCTTCACAATATGCCCCACTTGCTAAAAATGTAGCTGGTGAGAAAGCAGAAAGTTTAAAAGAGATGGGTTTGACAGGGGTGTGGTTTGATAAGAGCTTCGTTCGTCGTTACCCCAAGGGAGAATTAGCAGCCCAACTTTTAGGCTTTTATAATAAGGATGGACAGGGACAGTACGGGATTGAACAACAATATAATGAAGCTATGCTGGGAGAAGCAGGGCGTATTTTTTCACAGCTTCAAGATGAGGAAGTTATTACCACGGAGATGAAGGCTGTAGAGAATGGAAATACTATTCGTTTAACCATTGATGAGGTCGTTCAGCAGTATGTCGAAACCACCATGAAGAAATACATTCAGGAATATAATCCTGTTAATGCAGCGGCATTAGTGGCCAATCCTCAGACTGGAGAAATTTATAGTATGTATTCTTACCCTAGCTTTGACCCCAATAACTATAACAATTTGCAGGTCCAGTTAGGTGAAGACAAGTGGAGAGCAATGAGTGAACAGGAAAAAACAACTACACTTTATGGCGCATGGCGAAATTTTAATACCCAGAATCCGTATGAATTAGGTTCTACTTTTAAACCTCTTTTGGTAGCCATGGCTCTTGACGAAAATGCTATTCATTTAGAAGACACATATACTTGTCATGGTGGCAAGCAAGTGGCAGACCGTCACATCAATTGTTGGAAGACTTCAGGACATGGTCAACAAACAGTAGAACAGGCTTTAGCCAACTCCTGTAACGTAGCGATGATGGAAATTGCTGAAAAAATAGATTATGCTACTTTTTTGAAGTACATGGATAAATATGGCTTTGGTTTGCAAACAGGTATTAAATTACCTGGTGAAGAAACAGGATTATTACATAGTAAACTGGGTCCAGTAGAACGTGCTACTTATGCTATTGGACAAACTTTTACAGCTACAGCTGTTCAACTGATCAGTGCTTTTTCAGCAGTTATTAATGGAGGCTATTTATTAGAACCCTTAGTGGTATCTGATATTGTAGATGAATCCGGGAATGTTTTATATCATGCTAAGCCGGTAGTAAGAAGACAAGTTATTTCTCAAGAAACCTCAGACTTAATAAAAAACTATCTAGGTAAGGTAGTAGATGAGGGAGGGACGGGTGTAAATGCTAATGTAGCTGGTTATAAAATTGGAGGAAAGACCGGAACAGCAGAAAAAGGCGAGCGTGGTAGTGGTAAACATATTCTTTCTTTTGTTGGCTATGCACCTCTTGAGAATCCAGAAGTAGTGGCATTGATAATTTTTGATGAAGCCCCTGAAAAATCTGGAGTGCCTGCCAAAGCATTTAAGGAAATGATGAGTAAAATATTTCCTTATCTGCAGATTAAAACCACTACGGATACCCAACAAGAGGTAGAGGAGCAGAGTGAGGTGCCAGACGTTAAGGGTAAGACACTTTACGAGGCTACAAGCATGCTGCAAGCTCAAGGCTTGACTTATCAAAGTATAGGTGTCGGGACAAAAATAAAGGGTCAGTATCCTAAGGCTGGGACACTATTACCCAAGGGATCCAGTGTGAGGTTGACAATGCAAACAGAAGCTCCAGGAGAACTCCTAGAGGTTCCAGAGTTAACGGGTATGAGTTTGGCTGAGGCTAAACTATTGGTAGGAGAAGATTTTACCATTTCCGGAAGTGGGAGTGGAAGGATTACAAGTCAGGTCCCTAAAGCTGGCACTAAGATAGAGAAGAAACAACAAATAATTGTACAAACATCTGAATAAATAGAATAATGACTCCTCCTTAAAAATAAACTTAGATAAGATTATTTTTAAAGGAGGAGTTTTTGCATGCAAAGAGAAATTTCCATTCAAGTGCAACGACGTATTTTTATAGTGATGCTTTGCTTTGTAAGTGGCATAATAGGCATGGCTCTTAGACTAGGGTATGTGCAAATTATAGAAGGTAAGATGCTTCAAGATAAAGCATTAGAACAACATACAAGAGATCGCTTCATTGCTCCTACACGGGGGATTATTTACGATAGGAATCGAGAGGTATTGGCGCAAAGTGGGTCTGTAGCTACAGTAGGCATAGTAAATGCTCAGGTGAAGGATCCTGAGCAAGTGGCAAAAATCTTATCTGAACGTTTAGGTATGGCGTATGAAAAAGTTTATAAAAAGGTGACAAAGCATGTAGCTTTTGAAAGAATTGCTACTAAAATTGATAAATCTATAGCCGATGAGATTCGTCAGTTGAATTTACCGGGTGTAAAGGTGGATGAGGACTCTAAGCGTTTTTATCCTTATAATCAGTTGGCTGCTCAAACCATTGGTTTTGTAGGAAAGGATAATCAGGGGATTGTGGGACTGGAAGTGAAGTATGATACCTATCTTAAAGGGAGCCCTGGTAAAATCCTAATGGAGACCAATGGAAAGGGTGAGCGACGAGAAGAAGAAGCGGAAGTACGCATAGAACCTACACAAGGCAATCATTTGGTTCTAACTCTTGATGTGACTTTGCAACAATATGTAGAGCAAGCCTTAGAAAAGGTGGTACAAATGAAAGGGGCTAAAAGGGGTTCGTTTATTCTAATGAATCCTCAAAATGGCGAGATTTATGCCATGGCTAATAAGCCAGATTTTAATCTCAATGAGCCTTTTACCATTAATGATGAAACCTTGGCCAATGAATGGAATTTATATAGTCCAAAAGAACAACAAGATCTTTTGAATCAAATGTGGCGTAATTTTACCATTAACGATACCTATGAGCCAGGTTCAACCTTCAAAATCTTTACTTCAGCTATGGGACTTGAAGAAAATGTAGTGACAGAAAGTAGCCCATTTAATTGTGGGGGTTCCAGAGTAATAGCTGGGCGAACTATTAAGTGCTGGAGGAGTCCCCGTTCTCATGGGGCTCAAAATTTTGTCCAAGGCGTTCAAAATTCTTGTAACCCTGTATTTATGGATGTAGCAGAACGGGTGGGTGCCAGTAAGTTTTATGATTATATGATTCGCTTTGGATTTAAGTCGAAGACGAGTATTGATTTACCTGGAGAAGCAGTGGGTATTCTACATAATAAAAATAAAATAGGACCTGTGGAGCTAGCCACTATGTCCTTTGGTCAATCCTTTCAAATTACTCCGTTACAGCTTTTAGCAGGAGCAGCTTCTGTTGTTAATGGAGGGTATCAAATTACACCTCATCTTGGTAAAGAGATTTTAAATAATGAAGGTCAAGTCATAGAAGTTTTTGATTATCCTCAAGGAAAACAAGTCATTAGCACGGAGACCAGCCAGCGTATGAAGAAAATACTGGAGAGTGTAGTAGAGGAGGGAACAGGACATAAAAGCTATATTCCTGGGTATCGTATTGGAGGAAAAACAGCAACTTCTCAAAAATTACCACGAGGTTCAGGAAAGTATATTGCCTCTTTCCTAGCCTTCGCTCCGGCTGAGAATCCAGTTATTATGGGGATTGTTATTATTGATGAACCCCAAGGTGTTTATTATGGAGGAACAGTAGCTGGACCTGTTATGCAGGAAGTATTAGCTAATGCACTCCCCTATTTAAAAATTGAACCTATTTATAATGAAAAAGAAAAAGCCCTTCGTGAAGTACAGACGCTTATTGTCCCTAAGTTAGAAGAATGGAGTGTGAAAGAGGCAAAGGCGTGGGCTAAAGAAAAAAATGTGACCTTACAGATTGAAGGAACAGGAGAAAAGGTAATCGCTCAGTTTCCTATGCCAAATGAGGAGATTAATTTAACAACTAAAATTATACTTTATACTGAATAGATGGCTTTTTAATCCAAAAGACTCATGGTATAATAACAAGGAAATAATATTAGGAGGATAACAATGAAGCTTAAAGACTTAATGGTTGGATTAGATTACCAATGTATAGCTGGCAACGTTGAACTAGACATTGACACGATTATTTATGATTCGCGTATTAAAACCAAAAGGGGTTTGTTTATTGCAATAGAAGGTTTTAAAACAGACGGACATCACTATATAAAGGCAGCAATTGAAAATGGAGCCAAAGCACTTCTCGTACAACAAGATCATATACCGATTGAGGAGGGCATTACCCTTATTAAAGTTGAGGATACACGAAAGGCTATGGCTAGTGTGGCTAATAATGCTTTTCATCATCCTTCTTCCAAGCTACAAGTAGTGGGTGTAACAGGAACCAATGGTAAGACCAGTATTACGTATTTATTAGGTCAGCTAATAGAAGCTTATGGACAAAAAATAGGAATCATTGGAACCATTGAAAATCGTATAGGGAACACAGTGCTTAAAGCCGAGCGTACCACGCCAGAGTCTTTGGATTTACAAGGTCTTCTTAGTAAGATGGTAGAAGAAAAGGTAAATGATGCACTACTGGAGGTTTCCTCTCATGCTTTGGAACTAAGCCGTGTAGCAGGTGTAGACTTTAATATTGGTATTTTTACCAACCTGACACAAGATCATTTAGATTTTCACGGAACAATGGAGAATTATGCTTCTGCAAAAGGTAAACTTTTTTCACTTTGTCAGACAGGGATTGTTAATGTAGATAGTCCTTATGTAGAAAAGATAACAGAAGGGGCAACTTGTGAGATAATCACCTATGGTATTGAGAAGGAAGCCACTTACCGTGCATCGGATATTGCTATTACTGCTGAAGGTGTGGCCTATACTTTAACTTGTCCAGAAGGAGTTTTTGAAGTAAAGGTGCCTATTCCAGGGCAGTTTACGGTTTATAATACATTAGCTGTTATTGGTGCAGCGCGGGTGCTGAAGCTTCCTATGCCCCATATTATTGAGACATTAGCCCAGGTGAAAGGGGTACCGGGTAGAGTACAGTCCTTTACTTCTAACAAAGGCTATAGCGTTTTAGTCGATTATGCCCATACACCAGATGGTCTTGAAAATGTTCTTAAAACCATCAAGGAATTTGCTACAAAAGAAATTATTACCGTATTTGGTTGTGGAGGCGATAGAGATAAGACAAAACGTCCTTTAATGGGAGAAATTGCTGCAAGGTATTCGAGCCAAGTGATCATTACTTCAGATAATCCTCGTACAGAAGATCCCTTAAGTATACTTGATCAAGTAGAAGAAGGGGTAAAAAAACATAAGGTACCCTATATGAAGTTGGTAGATCGCAAAGTGGCTATTTTAGAAGCTCTTCAAAAAGCACAATCAGGAGATGTTATTTTAATTGCTGGAAAAGGTCATGAAAATTATCAAATCTTAAAAGATCGTATTATACATTTTGATGATTCTGAAATTGTAAAAGTGTATATGCAGGAGGAAGAATAATGAAGTTACTTTTACAAGATGTCATAAAGGCTGTAGAAGGGGAATGTCTTCATTCACCAGAGGGTGGAAGTGAGAGTATAACAGGTATTCATACCGATTCCAGGCAAGCGCTTACCGGCTGTTTATTTGTTCCTCTTAAGGGAGAAAGATTTGACGGGCATACCTTTCTTACACAAGTTGGTGAAAAGGGTGCTGTAGCCACTTTGACACAGGTGCGTGAAGTACCAGATCGTAAGCTTTATACCATTTATGTAAAAGACACGGGTAAGGCGCTTTTGCAACTGGCCTGCCACTATAGAAAAATGTTTTCCATTCCTCTTGTTGGAGTGACTGGGAGTGTGGGTAAAACCAGTACAAAAGAGATTATTGCTGCGGTATTAAGTGGAAAATGGCAGGTGCATAAGACCGAGGGAAATTTTAATAATGAGATTGGTTTACCCCTTACACTTTTTGGACTTCAAAAAGAGCATGAAGTAGCAGTGATTGAAATGGGAATGAATCACTTTGGAGAAATTAGTCGCCTAAGCCAAACGGCCCTCCCTGATGTGGCAGTAATTACCAATATAGGCACTTCCCATATTGAGAACCTTGGAAGCCGAGAAGGTATTTTAAAGGCAAAATTAGAAATATTAGATGGCCTTTCACCTAATGGCTTGCTCGTTATTAATGGTGATAATGATTTGTTAAGGGAAGTGAAAGACCTTCCTTGTAAGGTAATACGTTACGGCTTGGATAAGGAACATCCTTATTATGCCGAATCTATTGTGTGTGAAACGGAGTATACTTCGGCTAAGGTTCATACGCCTCAGGCAAGCTATAACGTACGCATTGCTGCCTTAGGAGAACATATGATTTATAACACTTTAGCAGCTATTGCTATTGCAGAGCACTATGGATTAACCGTTGAGGAGATTCAAAAGGGCATTGCTTCTTATCGTTCACCTAAGATGCGTATGCATATTACAAAGACAAAAGATGAGATTATTTGTATGAATGATGCGTATAATGCCAGCCCTGATTCCATGGAAGCTGCCCTTAAGGTGTTGGAGAATTATCCTTGTCAAAATAAACGGATTGCTGTTTTAGGGGATATGCTTGAAATGGGAGAATTTGCTCCCTCTCTTCATAAGCAAGTGGGTGAGTTTGTCGCAACACGACAAATTGATGTCTTATGTGCAGTAGGTCCATTGGCTCAATTTATTTACGAAGGAGCTAGCAGTAGGGACTCTATGCTTAAAAACTATTATTTTAAGTCAAAGGAAGATTTTATTGAAGAAATGAGAAAGATTATACATTCAGGAGATACAGTACTCTTTAAGGCATCTCGTGGTATGAAGTTTGAAGAACTTATTGATGGTTTAGGAAGGGTGAATGATGATGAATAATGATGCCTTATATGCTGCGTTAATAGCGTTCTTTTTAAATATTGTTATAAGTCCCTTTGTTATTCCTATGTTGCAGAAGTTAAAATTTGGGCAAAATGTACGAAATGATGGCCCCAATAGTCATCTGAAAAAATCAGGAACTCCTACTATGGGGGGGGTTATTATTCTAAGTAGCATGGTGCTCACCAGTTTACTGTTTAGTGTAAATAATAAAGAACTTCATCTGATCTTATTTGTAACCATGGGGTTTGGCCTTATTGGATTTTTAGATGATTATATTAAGATTGTAAAGAAACGTTCCTTAGGTCTTACAGCTAGGCAAAAAATAATCGCACAATTAATAGTAACGTGTATTTTTGGCTATGGGATCAAAGGCTATTTAGGAATGGACACCAGTATTATATTACCTTTTAGTGGAGGTAAAGAATTAGAGCTAGGCTATCTTTTTTGGCCTTTCTTAGTCATTGCTGTATTAGGAGTAGTTAATGCAGTGAACTTAACAGATGGCTTAGATGGATTGGCTTCAGGTGTAACCGTACTTGTTGCTACTTATTTTGCAGCTATTGCTTGGGCTATACAGAGTAATGTTTTGCCTATTGCAGCAGCAGCAGTAGGAAGCCTATTAGGCTTTTTACTCTTTAATAGTTATCCGGCAAAGGTATTTATGGGAGATACAGGTTCTTTGGCCTTAGGGGGCTTTGTTGTGGCTACAGCTTTTGTTATGAAAATGCCTCTCTTTATTTTGATTGTAGGGCTCATTTATGTGATTGAAAATATTTCTGTTATTTTACAGGTAGCTTATTTTAAAAAGACTAAAAAGCGCCTTTTTAAAATGGCACCTATACATCATCATTTTGAATTATCTGGTTGGCCAGAAACAAAGGTTGTAACGGTATTTAGTATTGTTACAGCGATTATGTGTCTCATAGGACTTATTGCCTTATAGGAGGAGAAAAATGACTTTACAAGATAAAAATATCCTAGTAGTGGGAAATGCACGAAGTGGAGTAGGGGCTGCTAAGCTTGCTTTAAAACAAGGAGCAAAGGTATGGATTTATGATGGAAAGGCTTATGAAAAATGGAGTCAAGAAATACAAGGTCAAATCGATGAAATGAAAAAAAGTGGTATTCAGTTTATACTCGGTGAAGAACCTCAATTAAGTGGAATAGACCTTATGATTATGAGCCCAGGAGTTCCCCTTGAGATTCCTTGTGTGGAGTCAGCTAAAGCCATGGGATTAGAGGTAATAGGTGAACTAGAATTTGCATCACGTTTTTGTAAGGCACCTATCTTAGCCATTACAGGCACCAATGGTAAGACAACGACGACTACTTTAGTAGGAGAGATTATGAAATCTTATAATCCTCAAACCTATGTAGTGGGTAATATTGGGCGGGCTTTTAGTGAAGAGGTATTGGCTATTCCAGAGGATGGCATGGTAGTAGCTGAGGTAAGTAGCTTTCAATTAGAGACGGCTCCTACCTTTCATCCCAAAGTGTCTGCCCTATTAAACATTACACCCGACCATTTAAATCGCCATCATACCATGGCTAATTACTGTGCTTGTAAATATCAGATTATGCAACAACAGACAGCTGAGGACTTTTGTGTTTTAAATGGAAAAGACCCTTATTTTGAAGAGGCTAAAAGTAAAGCTAAAGGTCAAGTCATTACTTTTAGTTTAGAGGAACAACCTAAGTGTGGCGTGTATGTAAGAGATCATTATTTGATTGAAAATGTGCAAGGACAGGAAAATATAATTTGTAAAACAGACGAGCTTAGGATTAAAGGGACACATAATATTGAAAATGCCGCTGCTGCCATTGCCATTACCCGTAGCATAGGGGTGCCACCAGAGCTTATTAAAGACGTGCTTTTAGCTTTTAAAGGAGTGGAACATCGTACCGAGTATGTGGCTACTAAAAGGGGAGTTGACTTCTTTAATGACTCAAAAGCTACGAATACAGATGCAGCCATTGCTGGACTTGTGGGACTAAGCGTATTAGGAAAGCCTATTCGCTTAATTGCAGGGGGAATGGATAAGCAAATTTCCTTCCGCCCATGGATTAAGCTTTTTAAAGGGTTAGTAGCCAAAATATATGTTATTGGTGAGACAAAAGAACAAATTGTTCGTGAATGTGAAGAAGAAGGTTATAGGGCCTATGAAACCTATGAGACTTTCGAAGCAGCCATTTTGAACGCCTATAAAGAAAGTCAAAGTGGGGAATGTATTTTACTTTCTCCTGCTTGTGCAAGCTGGGATATGTTTGAGAGCTATGAACAAAGAGGAGATATTTTTAAAGAAATTGTAAACCAGTTGGAAGGGTGAAAAATGTGACGGAAAGAGGGACGAACCTTACCAAACAAAAGAAAAAAGTGGCTAAAGTAGCGCCAGATTTCATCTTACTCATTATGATTTTACTGATTGTAGGCTTTGGAATAATTATGGTATATAGTGCAAGCTACCACGCTGCCACCAATATGGGAAAGCCACCAACTTTTTTTGCAATGAAGCAGTTTTTTATTGGTATAGCCGGGATTATTCTAATGCTCTTTATTGCTTACAGACTCAATTATCGCATTTTATCCAATATGTTTTTGGCGAAATTATTATATGGACTAAGTATTCTACTTTCTATAAGTGTTATGTTTATTGGGGAGACTGTTAATGGTGCAACGAGGTGGATAAAAATTGGACCACTTCAATTTCAGCCCTCTGAGATTGCTAAAATAGCTGTCGTATTGATGCTGTCCTCCTATATTATCAAACATCGTAAAGAAATGAATAAGTTACAATACATAATAGGTGGATGGGTGATTGTGCTTGTCCCCACCCTTACTGTAGCCATTGAGAATTTAAGTTCAGCTATTGTTATTTTCTTTATTGGACTGATGATTATGTTCGTTTCCAGTCCAAAAGTATGGTATTACCTTGTTTTTATGGGGATAGGTATAACCTTAGCGATGGCTGTTTATGGCCTGGCAATGACAACAGAGCCTGATGAAGAACTTAATATTCCTATTGTCAAACATATTTTAAAGCCCTATCGATTGGATCGTATAAGAGTGTGGAAAAATCCATGGCTTGATCCTCTAGGAAAAGGCTATCAGCCTATACAAGCCCTTTATTCAGTAGGTTCAGGAGGAATTTTTGGAGCAGGTTTAGGAAAAAGTGTCCAAAAACAGAATTTTTTACCTGAGCCCCATAATGATGTTATTTTTGCTGTTATTTGTGAGGAGTTAGGTTTGGTAGGAGCCCTTCTTCTTTTATTAGGATATGGTATTTTAGTTGTAAGAGGTCTTGTTATAGCCATACGAGCTACGGACTATTTTGGGACTCTTGTGGCGGTGGGAATATCCACTATGGTAGGTATTCAAGTACTTATTAATGTAGCTGTTAACACCAATACCATTCCAACAACAGGGATGCAGCTCCCACTTATAAGTTATGGGGGAACAGCGTTAGCTATTTTATTAGCCACCTTAGGCCTATTGCTTAATATTTCAAGGACAGCGAGTATTGAAAAGCTTTCTAGGTAATATGTCACAATCTTCCACTTTAGAGAATAAAATGGTCTTATAGAAGCTTACCTATAGGAGGTGCTCTCAGAATGAGTAAGTACATTATTCATGGAGGTAAGCGTCTAGAAGGCGAACTGCATATCCCAGGCAGTAAAAATGCAGTTTTACCAATTATTGCAGCAACCTTATTAAGTGGAAAAAAAACCTCCCTTTATAACTGTCCTAAAATTGCCGATGTAGACATTATGTTGGAGATCTTAAAACAACTTGGTTGCGACATAAAGTGGGATAATAAAACATTAATTATAGATACTAGTACTTTGCAGAGTTATAATATATCAGAAGAACTGGTTAGAAAGATGCGTTCTTCAATCATCCTTTTAGGAGCTATTATAGGTCGTTTGGGTAAGGCGAAAATTAGTTATCCTGGGGGCTGTCCCCTAGGAGCTAGACCTATCGATTTACATTTAATGGCCTTCAAGAAAATGGGGATTATAGTTGAAGAAAAGCATGGTTTTATTATGTGTGAAAGTACACACCTTCAAGGCGCTAAAATCCATCTTGATTTTCCTAGTGTAGGAGCTACAGAAAACATTATGTTAGCAGCAGCACTTGCATCAGGAACTACAATTATTGACAATGCAGCAAGAGAACCAGAGATAGTAGATTTACAAGATTATCTTAATATGTGTGGTGCAAAAATAACTGGTGCTGGCTCAGGCACCATTATTATTCAAGGCGTAAAAAACTTAAAGGATGTAACCTATGAAGTTATTTCAGATAGAATTATTGCAGGAACTTATCTCGTTGCAGCAGCTATTACGAGAGGGAATATAATAATCCATCATGCCAATGGACTTCATCTAAGGGCAGTGACTTCTAAACTTGAAGAGACGGGGTGTCGGATTATGGAAGACGGTCAGCGTATTATTTTGGAAGCACCTAAAGAGTTAAAGGGAATTACATTATCAACAGAGCCTTATCCAGGTTACCCCACAGACATGCAATCTCAAATGATGGCGCTATTGACTACATGTAAAGAGGTAAGTATTATCAAAGAAAATTTGTTTGAGGCTCGTTTTAAACCAGCTTATGAAATGATGCGTATGGGTGCCAATATTAGTATAGAAGGTAAGCTGGCCATTATAAAGCCATGTCATCAACTTACAGGTACAAATGTACGTGCTGAGGATTTAAGAGGAGGGGCAGGGTTAGTGTTAGCAGGTCTTTATGCAGAGGGAGAGACAATAATAGAAGATATTTATCATATTAAAAGAGGCTATGAAGATATAGCAAGGGACTTAAGAGAAATAGGGGCCTGTATTGAAGAGAAGGAGTAATAGAAGTTGAAAACAAAAGATCGCATTTTACTTAAGAAAATAATGTATAGTATAGGTGGAATTAGTGTTTTGCTTATTACTTTAAGTGTTCTTCCTATTTGGCGAGTGACAACGGTTGAAGTCAGTAACAATCAGCATTATTCTAAAGAAGAGATTGAAAAAGTGCTTCTTATAGACAATGAACCTTTTTGGGGATTGTCAAAGAAAAAGCTTCAGAAGCGCTTGAAAAAATTACCTTATATAGAAGACAGTCAGATAGCTTATGGTTTTCCTGGTAAAATAAAGGTGCGTTTAGTTGAAAAAATCCCTTATGGATATGTCCCTTTTATGGGGACATATCTTTGCATAGATGAGAAAGGACAAGTGATTGAACAAACGAATGGGCGAAGTGAAGGAATTCCTATTATCAAGGGACTTTCTTTTAATGCTTTTAGAACAGGAGAACTTCTCCCACTTGAGTCAGAAGACCCATTACTTGTAGCCATGGAAATAATAGATACATTAAAAAAATATAATTTTGATAAAAACATAACAACAGTTGATGTTTATGACCTTGAACAAATTCACTTGTATGTTCATAATTTAGATGCTATAATTGGAAATATACAACATTTTGAAGAGAAACTTCAGCAGCTTATAAAAATACAGGAGTCATTTGATATGGGGCAACTGGATTTGTCACAAATACCAAATGGAGAGGTTATTCTAAGCCCCATTAAATAAGTAAGCTGTTAATAATACGTAATTTGATACGAAAGGGGAGTCTATTTTGCTCGAACTATGGGAAAATGAACTACAAGGTGCACAGATAAAAGTAATAGGTGTTGGTGGGGGAGGTAACAATGCTGTTGACCGAATGATTGAAAAAGGTCTTAATGGTGTAGAATTTATAACTGTCAATACCGATCATCAGGCATTAGCAAGGTCTGGGGCTCCTACTAAAATTCAAATTGGTGAAAAAATTACCAGGGGATTAGGAGCAGGTGCTAATCCAGAAATAGGTACAAAATCGGCAGAAGAAAGTCGGGAAGAGATTATTCAAGCTATTAAAGGAGCAGACATGCTCTTTATTACAGCAGGTATGGGTGGTGGAACAGGTACAGGAGCTGCGCCTGTTATTGCCAATATCGCAAAAGAACAAGGTATTCTCACAGTAGGTGTAGTAACAAAGCCTTTTAGTTTTGAAGGGCGAAAACGTATGATTAATGCAGAAAAAGGGATTGCAGAGTTGAAACAAAATGTGGACACGCTTGTAGTTATTCCTAACGATAAGATTTTACATGTTATTGACAAAAAAACAACTATGGTAGATGCTTTTAGTAAGGCGGATGATATATTGCAACAAGGTGTGCAAGGAATTACAGACCTTATTTCAAACCCAGGTATTATCAATCTGGATTTTGCTGATGTACGCACGATTATGAATAATAAAGGTGTAGCCCATATGGGTATAGGACGTGCAACAGGAGAGAGTCGAGCAGAAGAAGCAGTGAAATATGCCATTAGTAGCCCACTTCTAGATACAAGTATTGAAGGAGCCCGTTGTGTACTCGTCAATATGTGTGGTGGAGAAAGTCTTGGACTAATGGAAGCCAATGTAGGGATGAGTCTGATTCGTGAAGCTGTTGATCCTGATGCCGAGATTATCTTTGGTACTTCAATCAATGAAGAATTAGGTGATGAAATTATTATTACTGTTATTGCTACAGATTTCCAAAATGATGATGTAAGTATTAATAGTTTTCAAAAGGTTCAAGTACCTAAGGTAGAAGTTAAATCGGCGCCTACTCAAGTACATGAGACAAATGTAAAGGAAGAAAAATTTGCTGCTATTAAAGATATTCAAGTAGAAATTCCACAATTTCTAAGAAGAAATAAATAATTGAGAAAAAGATACGATAATGTCGTATCTTTTTTTTTATATCTGTATTGTTTTTTACAAAATTTGTAAAATATTTCTCTTACAATAATAAGGGTAGAGTAAAAGACAAGACATGAGGTGAGAGTATGCATGTTTTATATTTAGACGTACTTTTTATGATCAATTGGATCATGGATAGTATGATTTTTCTTATGGCTACATTGATATTGAACAAGTCTCTAAAACTTTTGCGACTTTTGTTAGGGAGCTTTTTTGCAGCCTTATTGTATTGCTTGGTTATTTGTTTACCTTTTTTGCAAGATGTTCCTTCTCTTGTCTATACAGTATTGTTACCCAGTTTACCCATCTTATATTTATTTAGGCCACAGGATATAAAGGGATTCATAAAAATTTATTTACTCTGTCAAGGTATTGCCTTTCTGCTAGGAGGGACAACTTTTAGTTTATGGTACATATTAGGAATGGATGGTAGACTACAAGATGTTAACTTGCTTTTTTTGGTAGGAGTAGCAGGGATTTTAGCATTTAGTATTTATTTAAGTTTTTATAGCATTAGAAAGTATTGGGTCTTACCTTATTTTGAGTACAAAGTAGAATTTACTCGTCAAGGAAAAAAAGGGGAGTATACTGCCATTGTAGATACAGGAAATACGCTCTATACACCCATTACCCATAAGGCTGTAATCGTTGTGAACTATGAAGCTTTAGCGCCTTTACTTAGCGAAGAAGAGAGGGTATTTATTATGAAATTTACAGATAAAGGGAGTGGGCAGGTATGGGATGCCATCCCTCAAGGAGTAAGTTTAATTCCTTTTAACAGTGTGGGGTGCAGCGGTGGTTTTTTAGTAGGAGTGGAGATGGAAGAAATACGTGTGTATAAGCAAAATAAAGCTCAGTGTTTTGAAAAGTGTGTAGTAGGTGTGACAACGCATTCCATTTTTAGTGATAAGAGCTATACCACGTTACTTCATCCAGATTATATAGTTAATAGGGGGAATTCATAATGAGAGGAATCGATAGGAGGTTAGGGAAATTAAAAGGAGGTTGGTATAAATTTCTTATTTTTCTATTGAGGTGGAAGCCTCAGGCCATTCATTATATAGGAGGAAGTGAGGTGCTACCACCACCTCTTAGTCGGGAAGATGAAGAACTCCTTATTCAGCAATTGTCGGAGGTAAAAAATCAGGAGGAGGAAAAACGTATTAAAACCATTCTCATAGAAAGGAATTTAAGATTAGTAGTTTATATCGCCAGAAAATTTGAGAATACAGGCATCCATATGGAAGATCTGATTTCTATCGGGACCATTGGGCTTATCAAATCGATTAATACGTTTAAACCCTGCAAAAAGATTAAATTGGCCACTTATGCTTCTCGCTGTATTGAAAATGAAATTCTTATGTTTCTAAGACGTACCAATAAGCTGAAGACAGAAGTATCTATTGATGAGCCTTTAAATGTGGATTGGGATGGAAATGAACTCCTTTTATCAGACATATTAGGAACGGACCCTGATATTATTTACCGTAATATTGAGGAGGAGGTAGATAAGGATTTATTACAACAAGCCTTATTAAAGCTCTCTGATAGAGAAAGAGAAATTGTAGAATTAAGATTTGGTTTTAGTGAGCAAGGAAAAGAAAAAACCCAGAAGGAGGTAGCTGATTTATTAGGGATTTCTCAGTCCTATATTTCAAGACTAGAGAAAAAGATTATATTAAGATTAAAAAAGGAAATTAATAGAATGAACTAAGGCGCTGAATAAATAAATAATTTATGGAAAAAATGATTTATAGACTTAATAAATGCTGGATGAGTAGGACTAGGAGGCAGATAAGATGGCTATAAATAAAGTAGAAATATGCGGGGTAAATACGGCAAAACTGCCTATTCTTACTAATGAGCAAAAGGAAATTCTTTTTAAACTCATTGAAGAGGGTGACTATGTAGCAAGAGAAGAATACATCCGTGGAAATTTAAGACTTGTTCTCAGTGTTATTCAGCGTTTTAATAATCGTGGAGAATATGTGGATGATTTATTTCAAGTAGGTTGTATTGGTCTCATTAAGGCTATTGATAATTTTGATGTAAGTCAAAATGTAAAATTTTCTACTTATGCTGTTCCTATGATTATTGGCGAAATTAGACGTTATTTAAGAGATAATAATGCCATACGAGTGAGCCGTTCTTTAAGGGATACAGCTTACAAGGCCTTACAAGCAAAAGAGAGATTAACACGAAAAAATGCAAAAGAACCCAATATCAATGAGATAGCCAAAGAAATAGGCCTTCCAAAAGAAGATGTCATTTTTGCTCTAGATGCCATTCAGGATCCCATTTCTTTATTTGAACCCGTTTACCATGATGAAAGCGATACGTTGTATATCATGGATCAGGTCAGTGATGAGAAAAACCAAGATGATATCTGGCTAGAAAATATTGCATTAAAAGAAGCAATGAAACATTTAAATGACCGGGAAAAACAAATTCTTACTTTGCGTTTTTTTGCAGGTAAAACACAAATGGAAGTAGCAACTGAAATTGGCATTTCTCAAGCGCAAGTTTCCCGTCTTGAGAAAACTGCTTTAAAGCATATGAGAAAATATATTTAATAATAAATGGGGGGATTGGCGATGATGCGTATTGCAGATATGAAGCACAAAGAGGTCATTAATACTTTAGATGGCTCAAGATTAGGGTATATTTGTGATATTGAACTGGATTGGAGTCAAGGAAAGGTGGAAAAGGTTATTATTCCAGGGCCTAGTAAGATTATGGGATTATTTGGCAGAAACTTGGAATATGCTATTCCTTGGGACAAAATCAAAAAGATAGGTGAGGATATTATTCTTGTAGAAATGAATACAGAGGAGTATTTGAAGGACAGTGAGTATTGACATTTGTCTAATGAATATGCTACTCTCTAAATAATATGAAATGAGGGGGTAGAAAGAATGAAGTGCCCTTATTGTGGCTTTAGTACATCTAAAGTGCTTAATTCACGTCCAGTGAATGAAAATGAAACCATTAGAAGGCGTAGGCAGTGTGAACAGTGCGAACAGCGTTTTACAACCTATGAAAAAGTTGAAACAATACCTATTATGATTATTAAACGTAATATGACGAGAGAGCCTTTTGAACGTGAAAAGTTATTAAAAGGAATTATGCGCTCCTGTAATAAACGAAGCATTAGCTTAGAACAAATTGAAGGTTTGGTTGATGAGATCGAGAATTACATAAGCACAATGGAGAAAAAGGAAATTTCCTCTACCACCATTGGTCAGATAACAATGGAACGATTAAGAAAGTTAGATGAAGTTTCGTATATTCGTTTTGCTTCAGTTTATAAGCAATTTATGAGTATTGATGAATTTATTACAGAACTAGAAAATATAAAAAAGCAAAAAAACTAAAGACTACATTAGCGTGCTTAAATGTAGTCTTTTATTATGCCCAAAATTGACGATCTAGTAGACGATAATGTAGGGCTTCAGACAAATGGGCACTATTTATAGAAGGGCTTTCTTCGAAATCTGAAATAGTTAAGGAAAGGCGAAGAATTTTGTCATAAGCACGCATACTTGATGAAGTATGCTGAAACCAGTTATTGAGTAAGCGATAGGCCTCATTTGTTAGATGACAATGGTTATTTAGATGAGAGGAAGGAATTTCACTATTCCACTTGTAGGCATACTCTTTAAATCGCTCTTTCTGACATTCGTAAACCTTTTGGACTTTTGCATAGAGATAGGAAGAAGAAAGAGAGGAAGAAGTATGAAGGTCATTGACAGTAGGACAAGGCACTTCTATCTGAAGATCAATCCGATCTAGGAGAGGTCCGGAAAGCTTACGGAGGTAGTGTTTAATTTCTCCAATACTACAAGAACATTTTTTGGTATCCGGATAATAACCACATGGACAAGGATTAGTAGAGGCTATAAATAAAAAATGAGAGGGATAAGTAATACTGCCATGGGCCCTAGAGAGTGTAACTTGGTGCTCTTCTATGGGTTGGCGTAATACTTCTAAGGCCATACGATTAAATTCTAGAAGTTCATCTAAGAAAAGTACACCCAAATGGGCCAAGCTAATCTCCCCAGGCTTAGGGTGGGAACCACCACCTGTTAGTCCTATGGGGGTAATCGTATGATGTGGAGAACGAAAAGGACGAGTGGACATTATTCTGTTTTCTGGAAGGCGTTGGGCGACGCTATAGATTTTGGTAAGATCTAGAGCTTCTTCTAGAGAGAGGGGGGGTAAGATAGTGGGAAGGCGTTTGGCCAGCATTGTTTTACCTGAACCTGGAGGTCCTAGAAGGAGAGTATTGTGATATCCTCCAGCAGCTAACATAAGCCCCCTTTTAACAGCAACTTGTCCTTTCACATCGGCAAAGTCTAACAAATACTGTGAATACGTAGAATCAATAGGTAGAGTAGGACAAGATGACAGCTTCTTCTCTTCTTTTAAATAAGCAATGACTTCTGTTAGGTGAGAGGCCAGTAAGATGGGAGATTTTTGTATGAGAGAAGCCTCCTCCTGATTGGCAGCTGGGACAATACATTGATTAAAAGATTCAGGAGAAAGATTGCAGAGAATGGGTAACAGGCCTTTTACATTTCTTAAGGAACCATCTAATGCAAGCTCTCCAATAAAAAGGGTGTTAGGAAAGGAAAGCATAGGGATTTCTCCCATACAACCTAATACACCTAAGGCAATAGGCAAATCATAGAGAGATCCTTCTTTTTTCACGTCTGCAGGAGCAAGGTTAATGGTTATTTTGCGCGCTGGAAATTTGAAGCCACTATTTTTAATAGCACTTTTAACCCGTTCTTTTGATTCTTTTACAGCATTATCAGGCAGACCGACAATGTCAAAACCTGGTAGACCATCACTTAAGTCAACTTCTATCTCTATAGGGAGGGTATCAATACCATTTAAGGAAAAACTGTTTAATTTACAAAACATCGGGCTATCCTTTCTATAAATGATTTATTAGAGTATGACACAAAGAAAAAACTTTTAAACTTAAAAAGTTATATTTTTAGAAAATTTAATCAAGAATAAGGATGGATACAAATGAATAATAGCTATAGCATTTGGTTGCAGAGTATTTCTATAGGGGCTCATAAGAAAAATCAATTACTGGCTTGCTTTAAAAATGCAGAAGGGGTATATAAGGCAAAGGGGGAAGATTATAAACAAATAGGTTTAGAAAAAGAAGAAAGGGATAAGCTAGTTAGTGCCAAAGCCCAATTAGAAAAGGCAGAAGAAGTGGAGAGAAAGTGTAAAGAGTTAGGCTTAGAGATTTTGGATCAATGTCACGGCGCATATCCCAATGACTTGAGAGAAATTCCAGATGCTCCCATAGTCCTTTTTGCAAAGGGGGACCTGGAAGTATTAAGACAGCCACTTTTTGCTATTGTAGGTGCTCGAAAATGTTCGGAGTATGGTTATGAAATAGCCTATAGGTTGGGAGCAGAATTAGCAGAACGAGGTATTGCAGTGATCAGTGGGATGGCTTTAGGAATTGATGAAGCTGCTCATAAGGGAGCTTTATCAAGGGGAAAGACTATAGCGGTGCTAGGTACCGGGCTAGATCAATGCTATCCCAAACAAAATTATAACATTTATAGAGAGATTCCTACTAAGGGGTGCTTATTAACAGAATATGAGCCAGGTGTAGCGCCTTTAGGCTTTCATTTTCCACAACGTAATAGGATTATTAGTGGACTATCAAAAGGTCTATTGGTAGTAGAAGCCAATGAAAAAAGTGGTTCTTTAATTACAGCCAATTTAGCTCTTGAGTATAATAGAGATGTTTTTGCTGTTCCCGGAAATATTAACAGTTGCTTAAGTTTAGGAACAAATGACCTTATTAAGAGAGGTGCAAAATGTGTGACAATAGTAGGGGATATACTGGAAGAATTAGCACCCTATTTTCAAGAAATATTAGATAAGAGTAAAAAAAATAGTTTATTAAATCCCGATTATAAACTTGCACAACGTGAAACTATAGTATATGCTTATGTAAGTTGGAATCCTATTTGTTTAGAGGAGTTATTAGCACAGACCAATTTATCTTATGTTAATTTGTTAAATAGCATAATCGAGTTAGAAACTCATGAACTAATAAAGCGATTACCAGGAGAAAGATACGTACGTATGAAATGAGGAGGTTTTTATGGCTGATAATTTAGTGATTGTAGAATCAGCAGCTAAAGTAAATACAATTAGTAGATTTTTGGGCAAAAATTTTAAGGTGCAGGCATCAATGGGACATGTTAGGGACTTACCTAAAAGTCAACTAGGTATTGATGTAGATAATAATTATGAACCTAAATATATTACTATTCGAGGAAAAGGGGAGTTACTCCAAAAGCTTAGAAAAGAAGTGAAAAGTGCCAAAAATATTTATTTAGCAACGGACCCTGACCGTGAAGGAGAAGCTATTTCATGGCATTTATACTATACATTAAAGTTACAGGATAAAAAAGTTTACCGCATTACTTTTAATGAAATTACAGAAAAGGCAGTAAAAGAGGCCATTAAGAACCCACGTGCCATTAATATGGATTTAGTAGACGCACAACAAGCACGTCGGATATTGGATCGTCTAGTAGGCTATAAAATTAGCCCAATCTTATGGAAGAAAGTACGTAAGGGCTTGAGTGCAGGACGTGTCCAATCTGTAACACTAAGACTTATTAGTGATAGAGAAAAGGAAATTAGAGAATTTATAGAGCAGGAATATTGGTCTATTGAAGTTTATTTAAGTGCCAATAAAGGGAAGGTTTTTGAGGCAAAACTTGAAAGTAAAGGTGAAGAAAAGCTAACGCTTGGTAATGAGGCAGAAGCTAAAGCCATTATAAAGGCTTGTGAAGCAGGTGATTTTAAAGTAATAAGTACGAAAAAAAGTAATCGTATAAAAAACACAGTGCTTCCTTTTACCACAAGTACAATGCAACAAGAAGCTGCAAAGCACCTTGGCTTTTCTACCCAAAAAACAATGAATATTGCTCAACAGCTTTATGAAGGGATTAAGGTAGGAAAAAAAGAAGTGGGTGTGATTACGTATTTGCGTACAGATTCCGTGCGTATTGCTGATAATGCAAAAGAAGAAGCAGGGCGTTATATTAAGGAAAAATATGGTGAAAAGTATCTAGGAGAAATAAAAGAAAGTAATAAGGCTAAAAAAGTAAATATACAGGATGCTCATGAGGCCATACGTCCAACTTATATGGAATATGAACCTATGGCCATTAAAGACTATCTTTCACGAGATCAGTATCGTCTTTATACATTAATATGGAATCGTTTTTTAGCTAGTCAAATGGCACCAGCAGAATATGAGACCCATTCTATCAAGATCCAAAATGGAGACTATATTTTCAGAGCGGCTTATTCTATTACTCTTTTTGATGGGTTTATGAAAGTCTATGGATTAAATGAAGAAAAAGAAAAGAAAGCTAATCAATTTCAAGTACAGGAAGGTCAAATATTAAAATGTGGAAGTATGATTCCTAATCAGCATTTTACTCAACCACCTGCACGTTTCTCAGAGGCAACACTTGTCAAAACTTTAGAGGAGAATGGTGTAGGTAGACCAAGTACTTATGCACCCACTATTACCACACTTTTAGCAAGAGGCTATATTGTAAAAGAAAACAAAATGCTTTATCCTACTGAACTTGGTGAAGTTGTTAATTATATTATGTTAAAACAGTTTGATGAAGTAGTAGATGTAGAGTTTACAGCTAATATGGAACGTATATTAGATGAGATAGCAACAGGAAATGTAGAATGGAAAGAAATCATCAAATCTTTCTACCCTAATTTTAATCAAACTGTATTAAAGGCTGAAGAAGAAGTACAGAATGTAGATCTTACTGAAACAACAGATATTCCTTGTGAAAAGTGTGGTACCCACCTTATCGTTCGTTATGGTAAATATGGTAAGTTTTTAGGTTGTCCTAATTTTCCAGAATGTAATTTCACAAAACCTTGGTATGAGGAGACAGGAATTACTTGCCCACTTTGTGGAGGAAAGGTACTTATCAAGAAAACAAAAAAAGGAAGAACTTACTATGGATGTGAAAATAATGGCGAAAGTTGTGAATTTATGTCTTGGGATAAACCAACTGGAGAAAAGTGTCCTGTGTGTGGCGATGTCCTAGTTGAGAAGGGCAATAACAAGAGCAAAAAGGTGGTTTGTCGCCATATGACGTGTAATTATGGAAAACAAAATAAATAATTAATTTACAATTTGTTAAATATTATTAGTATTAAAGTTTACATTTATATATTGAGTTTTTTGTCAAATAGTGTTATTATTTGCTTATGAGTAGACAAAGTTGCCAAGTCAACTTTGTCTTTTTAAATGAATGAATGTATATTTTCTAATCTTTTGAACATACTAAAGTATATAAAACCTTTAGATTATAGCAAGTAAAATACAATTTAAGGAGGAGATATTATGTCTCAAGAATTATTACAAAAAATGCGTAAGGTAAACAGATTGCTTCAGAGATTTGGTTCAGACCGTGTAATTTTCTCTGACATTTGTGAAGTCATTAGTGATGTTGTGAAAGCTAATGCTGTGGTGGTGAGTGCGAAAAGTAAGGTATTAGGTGTAAATAGTACAATCCCTCATAATTTTGCTAATGCAGAGCAATACATGGACTATTCTATCAATGATCAATTTATGACCATTATGGAACTAAAAGAAAATGTTGCATTAGAAAGTATTTTCACTGAAACACCAAATAGTGCAAACTACATGGCATGTATTGTACCTATTATTGCAGGTGGTCAAAGATTAGGGACATTTTTACTTTATAAAGAAAAGGGAGAAGGTCTTTTTACAACAGAAGATTTAATTTTAGCAGAGTATGGTGCAACCATTGTAGCAGTAGAAATGCTAGGTTCTTTAAAAGATGAAACAGATGAAGAAGAACGTCGTATTGCTATTGTAAAATCAGCTATTGGCACTTTATCTTACTCAGAACTTGAAGCGATCTTCCACATCTTTGAAAAATTAGATGGAACAGAAGGACTTTTAATTGCAAGTAAAATTGCAGATAAAGTGGGTATCACACGTTCTGTTATCGTTAATGCACTTCGTAAATTTGAAAGTGCAGGTGTCATTGAATCACGTTCATTGGGTATGAAAGGAACATATATTAAAGTTCTTAACCCAGCACTTCTTGATGAATTAGCTAAATTACGTAAGTAATCAAAAAAAGATGGCTTTGGCCATCTTTTTTTATAAGCTAACAAAATTACACTTTAGTATAAGATAAAATAAGAGTTACTTATTAGAAAAAGCTTGACTTTTCTTGAAAAAATCAGTTTTAAAAGGGAGAAGATGAACCAATAAGCTTACTAGGCTAACAAAAAGGAGGAGACTACACCACCAATAAATAGGGAAATGAAGAGATTTTTTTTCCTTTTGCCATAACCAAAAAGGATAGAGGGCTTCGGTTAAAAGTAAACCAAGTAAGCCCTGGGCCAATTTGCAGAAAAAATAAGGAATCAGTGAGAAGGGGGCATCTTCTAAAACGTAGGAGGTTTGAAAGTATACACAGAGTCCACCAAAACCTAAAATAAAGGATAGTTGAGGGAGGCAACTTTGAAGAGGTAAAGAAGCTTGACAAAGACTATTGACACCATTGGAAAGTTCCAAAAGACCAGCGAATAGCCGGAGGTTTGAAGAAGTAGCAAAATGGAAAGAGTGTATCAAAGGAGGTAGACCTTCTAGAAGAAGATGGACTAATACAGAGAAGAAGATAATGTAAGCACCTACATAGACAATGGTATCCATAGCGCCCTTAACAGCTTCATTAAATAGAGTAGCAAAAGAAGGAGGTATTTTAGCTTGAATTAAAGCTGCTTTATGTACCCTAGGTGATAGAGGGAGAGAGCGCAGGCAGAGGCTTAGGATGAAAGCAGATAAAAAATGAATAAAGAGTAAAAAATAACCTAAGCTCGTATTGCGTAGGAGAAGAGTACCTACTGTGCCCACAATAAATAAGGGGCCACAATTGTTGGTAAAACAAAGTGTCTTTTGAGCCTCTCTTAAGGAAAGATAGTTTTTCTCATAAAGTTCTTTTGTTACTTTGGCCCCCATAGGATAACCAGCAATGAGCCCCAGTATAAAGGAAAGAAAGCTCCCACCTGGAAGCCCCCATAACTTTTGGGTCCACTTGTTCATGGCCGATTGGAGATAGACTAAACTTTCTGAACTAACGAGGAGGTTCACTAAGATAATAAAAGGGAGTAGTGACGGTAGCACTTTGTTAAACCAAAGGAGTAAACCAGAAGATGCAGCTTCAATGCAAAGTCCAGGGGAAACTAACATAATGCCGAGAAGTAAAAATAAAGCAAAAAGTAAAATCGATTTTTTTAACACATAAACCCTCCTTTGTAGAGTAGGACAACTTATTCTATAAGACAAGCCTTTAACTATATATATGAAGAAGTAGAAAAAAAAATAACAGCCTAAGAGGCTGTTAATCTTTGATAAAGGATTGAGTGAAATCCTGAAAGTAAAACTGAGGCTGATTTTTTAAATAGTAATAGAGCTGAGTAGCATGTTGCTCATAAGTTAAAAGGGTCTTTGCTTCAAAGGATAGTTGATGGTAAACTCTAGGAAGATTTGTAATAACTGGGACAGTAGCTTTTTGTGATAATATCTTTAGTAAAGGAAAGGCAGTTTTCTTACAGCCAAGAACACGAATATAAGGAATCCACTCTAGAGCCTGTAAGCTAAGCATATCCTCCTCTTTAATATTTAAAATAAGACGTAAAAGACTACGCTGAACAGTTGAGCGTGTATAAGTTTTAGAGGTTACTCTAGAAATAATTTCTTCTAAATCCAAAGTTTGGCCCAATGTAGCATAAATAGAATGTAGGAGTTCTTTAGGGATATCCCAAGTAGAATATAAATCCTCTTTATGGGAGAACATAAGCTTATATTGAAGTAAAGGGCCTAAATGACTAAATGTTGGAAAGAAGTGGGCATCTTCAGAAAGATAGGAAAGGCTGGCTTTAGGCATACAAGGTATAATAGCCTCTTTATTACCTTTCGCTAGGGCTTGACGAATACCTGTAGCTGATGCAATAGAAGTTTGAATAGCTGTTTGATGGTAGCCAGCTCCTTTACGCTTAATGGTTGTAGGTAGGATGGAGGAATGCCATTTATCCAGTGCCCGAAGATATTCAATGCCTAAAATGTTGTTAGGTGTTTCAAGGGTCTTTTCAACAAGAGGCGCCGAAAAACCTTGTGAGACAAGAACTTGGATTAAAGCTTGTTGCCTTGCACGAGGAAAGCTCTCACCTTTTTGGAGAGCTTGTTTGAGTAGAGTAGAAAAGACAGGAGGTTCCTCTTTGAGAAGATGGGCTATGGTTTGGAGGAGATCTAACTGTCCTAATTCGCTTCCAAAAGAGAGGGTATTAATGATACCTGTTTTATGGAGTAAAGAAGTAGAGGCTTCAGCAAAACGTTGTGCACTGGCGGTGGCAAAAGGAACAGGTAGTTCAAGGACCATATCGATGCCACAAGCCAAAGCCATTCGGGTGCGTGTAAACTTGTCTGCTATACTAGGTAAACCCCTTTGAGTAAAGTTACCACTCATAACAGCTAGTACAAAATCTGCCTGATTTTGTTCCTTACAAGTAGTCAGCTGGTACAAATGACCATTATGAAAGGGGTTGTATTCTGCAATGATTCCAGTGACGTGCATGGTTACCTCCAATAATAGTTGCTTAAATTTTAATCTTATTGTAACCGAAACCTTTTACAAATAAAAGCCATTATAGGAGGGAATAAAAGCGAATAAAAGGGATAAATTTTTAATTATGTCTTGTATACACGAGATACATTGCATATAATAAGGATTGTGGACATGATGAAATTATTTTGAAAGGGGCCATTTGAAATGTCATTTATTGAAGATATTAAGGCAAGAGCAAAAGGTAATAAGAAAACAATTGTATTACCTGAGACAACAGATATCCGTACTTTAAAAGCAGCACATAAGGTATTACAAGAAGAAATAGCCAATCTTGTTCTTATTGGTGATGAAGTAGAGATTAAAAATAACGCAGAGGGATTAGATCTTAGCCAAGCTGAAATTGTTAATCCAAAAACTTTTAAAGAAATGGATACTTATATAGCAGAGCTTGTAAAATTAAGAGAAAAAAAAGGTATGACAACGGAAAAAGCAAGACAATTATTACATAACGATCCTTTATTCCTAGGCGTTATGATGGTAAAACAAGGTAAAGCAGATGGAATGGTTGCTGGAGCTATTAATGCAACAGCAGATGTTTTAAGACCTTCCCTTCAAATCTTAAAAACAGCACCTCATACAAAACTCGTTTCAGCTTTCTTTGTAATGGTTGTACCAGATTGTGATATGGGAAGCAACGGAACATTTATCTTCTCTGATGCAGGTCTTAATCAAAGCCCCAATGCCGAAGAATTAGCTGCTATTGCTCAAAGTTCAGCAAAAAGCTTTGAACAATTAGTAGGAGAAGACCCCATTGTAGCTATGCTTTCTCATTCTACCTACGGCAGCGCAAAACATGCAGATGTAGAAAAAGTAGTAGAAGCTACACGTCTTGCTAAAATGCAAGCCCCTGAATTAAAAGTAGATGGTGAGTTACAATTAGATGCTGCCATTGTACCATCTGTTGGTAAAGCAAAAGCACCAACGAGCTCTGTAGCTGGAAAAGCCAATGTATTGGTATTTCCTGACTTAGATGCAGGTAACATTGGTTATAAATTAGTACAAAGACTTGCTAAAGCTGAAGCTTATGGCCCTATTACACAAGGTATTGCTAAACCTGTTAATGACCTTTCAAGAGGTTGTACAGCAGAAGATATTGTAGGTGTTGTAGCGATTACTGCTGTTCAAGCACAATAAATAAGTGAATGAAATTAAAGGAGAGTAAAGTAAAAATGAACGTATTAGTTGTAAACTGTGGAAGTTCTTCTCTTAAGTATCAATTATTAAATATGGATAATGAATCTGTTATTGCAAAGGGAATTTGTGAACGTATTGGAATTGATGATTCATTTATCAAACATACAACAGAAGGTCAAGATTCTGTTAAAGTAATGGTAGATTTTCCAAATCACAAAGTAGCACTTGAAAAAATGCTAGCTATGTTAACAGAAGGGGATACAGCTTGTGTTAAACCCGAAGAGATAGCAGCTGTTGGCCATCGTGTCGTACATGGTGGAGAGAAATTCAACTCTTCTGTTCTTATAACAGAAGAAGTAGAAAAAGCAATTGAAGAATGTAGTGCACTTGCACCTTTACACAATCCAGCCAACTTATTAGGAATTGATGCTTGTCGCGAACTTATGCCAAATGTACCTATGGTAGCTGTATTTGATACGGCTTTCCATCAAACAATGCCTAAGTGTGCTTACATGTATGCTATTCCTCAAGAATATTATAAAAAATATGGTATCCGTAAATATGGTTTCCATGGGACTTCGCACAAGTATGTTTCTGAAAGAGCGGCTGAAATGCTTGGTAAACCTCTTGAAGAAACAAAAACCATCGTTTGCCATTTAGGAAATGGGGCTAGTATTTGTGCCGTAGATGGTGGTAAATCTGTTGAAACAACCATGGGCTTTACACCACTTGCTGGTTTAATCATGGGTACACGTTCAGGAGATATCGATCCAGCTATCGTTACTTTCCTTATGGAAAAAGAAGGTTTATCAGCTAAAGAAATAGATGCCATTTTAAATAAAAAATCCGGAGTAGAAGCACTTTCAGAGTTATCTAGTGACTTCCGTGAAATTGAAGATGGTGTCGTTGCAGGGGACCCAGCTTGTCGCTTTACAATGGATACTTACCAACATCGTGTGGTTTCTTATATTGGTGCTTATGCTGCATTGATGAATGGTGTAGATGTCATTGCTTTTGCTGGTGGATTAGGTGAAAATAATGCCATTATGCGTGAAGAGATTGCCAATATGCTCACCTGGTTAGGTGTTGAAATTGATCCAGATAAAAACAAATGCCGTGGTGTAGAAAGAGATTTAACAAAACCTTCTTCGAAAGTAAAAATGCTTCTTATCCCTACCAATGAAGAGCTAATGATTGCAAGAGATGCTGTAACATTAGTTCGCAAATAAGTCATTGACAAATAATCCTAAGCTATGTATAATTACAGAAGTGTTACTTAATGGAGTGAAAAAATGAAGATTGATATCCATGAACTTTTAAACAAGTCAGAGATAACTTTTGAGGGAGAGCAAGTTATTACTCTTCTGGACCAGGGGTTATCTGACCAAGCACATGACTATAGCGTGCATGTGGAAGGTAAAGTGACTAAAGACGGCAAACGTTATTTAGTCCAAGGAACAGTATCTTCTACATTAAAACTGTTATGTGACCGCTGTATGAAAGAAGTTGAATATCCCATTCATACAGAATTATACAGGGTATTTTCATCAGATTCTAAAGATGAAGATGAGGATGTTGTTCAGCTCAACGAGTCAAGTATTGATCTATCAAATGCAATTCATGAGGCCATTGCTTTGGAAATTCCTATGAAAGTACTCTGTAATGAGGATTGTAAAGGGATTTGTCACAAGTGTGGACAAGACTTAAATGTGGCGTCCTGTACCTGTGAAAAAGCAGATGTTGATCCAAGACTTGAAAAGTTAAAAAGTATTTTTCACCCTCAGAGTGAAGAGTAGTATTAAGAGGAGGTGTTAATATGGCAGTGCCAAAAAGAAAGACATCGAAAGCTAGAAGAAATCAAAGACAAGCAAATTGGAAACTTTCTCCACTTAATTTAGTGAAATGCCCTAAATGTGGTGAATTAATGATGCCACACCGAGTATGTAAAGCTTGTGGTTCTTACGCTAACCGCGTTGTAGTAAAAGTAGATTAATTGTGTAAAAAGACAGCTTTTAGCTGTCTTTTTGTATATTTAATTTCAATAGAGAGAAAGATAAGGATGATGCATATGTCAAGAATAGCTATTGATGTTATGGGTGGCGATCATGCGCCCAATGAAATGATTAAAGGGTGTATTGAGGCCAGTCAAAAAGTTAAAGCGACATTAGTCCTTGTAGGACATGAAAAAATCATCAAAGAACAACTAAAAACTTATACTTATGATGCTTCTAAAATAGAAGTCCTTCATGCAGAGGAAGTTATTAATATGGAGGATGCTCCTGTTCAAGCTATTCGCCAAAAGAAGCAATCGTCTATGGTTGTTGGCCTTAAATTGCTAAAGGATAAGGAAGTGGATGGCTTTATTAGTGCGGGAAGTAGTGGGGCACTTTTAACAGGTGCAACATTGATTGTTGGGCGTATTCGTGGTGTAGACAGACCTGCGTTGGCACCTATTATTCCCACTAAGACAGGCTATAGTTTACTGATTGATTGTGGAGCCAATGCGGATGCTAAGCCTAATTATCTTGTGCAATTTGCACGTATGGGTACAGTTTACATGAAATATTGTATGGGTGTTGCCGAACCAAAGGTAGGCCTCATTAATATTGGTGTAGAAGAAGAAAAGGGGAATCAATTAACAAAGGAAGCTTTTAAGCTTCTCACAGAGGATTCCCAGATTCAATTTTATGGGAATGTAGAAGCAAGAGATATTCCTGCAGGTAAAGTAGATATACTAGTATGCGATGGTTTTGTAGGGAATGTTGTCTTAAAGTTTATGGAGGGTTTTGGAAGTTGGATTCTATCCATGCTCAAAGCAGAGTTCATGCGTAATTTAAAGACAAAACTAGCAGCTGTCCTATTAAAAAAAGGAATTTATAACATTAAGGATAAATTTAGCTATTCTACTAAAGGTGGAGCACCTTTTTTAGGAGTAAAAGGACTAGTAGTAAAAACTCATGGTAGCTCTAAGGCTCAAGAAATTTATAGTACCATACTTCAGACAGAGGGTTTTATTCAAGATGGACTGATTGAAAAGATAGAGAGTAATTTAAGCCAAAATATGAATTAAATATTGACTAGCTAGTAACTATATAATATTATCAAACTATAAATATTTATAAGAGGTGTTAACATGGTATTAGACAAAGTGAAAGAGATAATTAGTGAACAATTTAATATTTCAGAAGAAGAAGTGACTGCTTATACATCTTTTGTAGATGACTTAAACGCAGATTCTCTTGATATTTTTCAAATTATAATGGCAATAGAGGAAGAATATGAAATAGAGATTTCTAATGAAGACGCCGAAAAAGTAGCTACTGTAGGTGAAGTTGTAGAATATATAAAAGAACAAACTGGATTAGAGTAAAAAGGGCCTCGCATAGCGAGGCTTTTTAGTATATGAGAAGCCATAGATGAGGAGACGTAAGCATGAGGAAAAAAATAAATACGGAGAGCCAAATCCAGAATATGGAACGTTTGCAAGAAGTTATAGGTTATGTATTTATAGAGCCACATAACCTAAAAGAAGCTCTAACTCATAGTTCTTATGCCAATGAGCATCGCTATAAAGGGATAAAGGACAATGAAAGATTAGAATTTTTAGGGGATGCTATTTTAGACCTTATTATTAGTGAGTATTTATTTAAAAAATGTGAGACCATGCCTGAAGGAGACCTATCTAAAATAAGAGCCAGCATTGTCTGTGAAGGTTCTCTAGCAGAAGTGGCTAAAATATTAGAGTTGGGGAGTTACTTGCTCCTTGGAAAGGGCGAAGCCATGACAGGTGGAAAAACAAGGGCCTCTCTATTATCTGATGCTTTTGAAGCATTAACAGGAGCCATTTTCTTAGATGGTGGATTTGACAAGGCAAAAGCTTTTTTAGAAGCAACGCTTATAAAAGAAGTAGAGAAGCTAGGGCCATTAGAGGAACTGTATAAGGATTATAAGACACTTTTACAAGAACGTATTCAAAAAAAGAGTAATAATCCACTTGTTTATGAAGTAACAGGAGAAGATGGACCTGATCATGACAAAAACTTTTATGTAGAGGTTTATCATGAGACAATATGCTTAGGAAGAGGCGTTGGTAAGAGTAAGAAGGAAGCTGAACAAGATGCTGCCAAAAAGGCGCTTTATACTATAAAGTAGTAGAGGTGAAGTATGTACCTAGATAAAATAGAAATTCACGGCTTTAAGTCTTTTGGAGATGCTGTGAAATTAAATATTCCTCAAGGGATTACAGGAGTTATTGGTCCCAATGGAAGTGGAAAAAGTAATGTAGCAGATGCCATTAGGTGGGTATTAGGTGAGCAAAGCGCTAAAAGTTTGCGTGGAAGTAAGATGGAGGATATTATTTTTGCTGGAACGTCTAAACGTAAATCGCTAGGCTATGCAGAAGTAGCCATGGTTATAAAAAATCCAGACCAAGCCGTACCTATTGACTATTCAGAAGTAGTGATTAAAAGACGGGTTTATCGTTCGGGTGAAAGCGAATACTTTATTAATGGAAGTCATTGCAGGCTGAAAGATGTACAAGAGCTTTTTATGGATACAGGTGTGGGAAAGGAAGGGTACTCCATTATTGGACAAGGTCAAATTGATCGCGTACTTAGTTCCAAACCAGAGGAGCGGCGCACATTATTTGAGGAAGCTGCTGGTATTTATAAATACAAAGTAAGGCGCTTAGAGGCTGAGAAGAAATTAGAGAAAGAAAGAGAGAATCTAGTCCGTATAAGAGATATTCTTGGAGAAATAGAAGCCCGTTTAGGACCATTAGAAAAGGAAGCTGAAAAAACAAAGCAATTTTTATATTTGAAAGAGGAATTAAAGACATTAGACCTTAATATTTTCCTTCATGAAATCGACCGCTTAGATCATGAATTAGCTACTTTGAAGGCTAATAGTGAAAACTTAGAAGTGGAAAGTCAACAATTGGCCCATGAAAAAGAAAACTTAAATATAAAAAATACTGCTTATAAGCATCAAAAAAATGCCCTTTATGAAAATATAGAAAAACTTATCGAGCATGTTTCTACGTTGGAAAAAGAACAGGAAAAGAAATATGGCCAAATAGAACTTAATAGAGAGCGCATTCTTCATACCGAAAAACTTCTTGCTCAAATCAAGCAAGACCAAGAAGACCAAGAGGTAGATACTAAAAATCAATTGGAGAAAGTAACGTTATTTGAAGCAAAAAGTAGGGCTTTAGAGATGGAGAAAGCCTCTAAAGAAGCCTTTTTAAAAGAGGCAGAAGATAAGCTTATTCTTTTAGGTAAGGATTTAGAGGAGATGGAAGGGAATATTGATGTCTCCAAATCTGAGCTCTATAAGAAGATAAGAGAAATTGATAGCTATAAATCAGAAAGACAGAAAAATAGTGATGTGGAAAGTCAATTGGACTATCGCATGACCCAAATCGTAGAAAACATTGCGATTATGAATAGTGAAATTCAGCATGAAGAAGTGCATATAAAGGTTTTAGAACAAAAGGAACAAACCATACAAGCTGAAATGGATCATTCACGTCAACAACTTGAAGAAGTAAGTGGCGAGAAAAAAATATTAGAAACCGACTATGAAAATCAAAAGCAAAAAGCGATGATGAATGATCAAAATTTGATCCAATCACAAAGACAACTTAAATGGCTTCAGAGCATTAAAGCTGAGCACGAAGGTTATTTTGCCAGTGTGAAACAGGTTTTAAATCAAGTAAAATTAGACCCTATTAAGTGGGCAGACATTGTAGGCGTTGTTGGTGAAATCGTAGAAGTACCTAAACAGTATGAAACAGCTATTGTCACAGCTCTAGGTGGTGCGATTCAGTACATAGTCACCGAAACGGAGCAAGTTGCAAAGAGTATGATTACATTGATGAAGCAAAGAAATATTTCGCGAGTAACCTTTTTGCCTAAGGATACAATTTCAGCTGGAAAGGGTATTAATGAGCCAGAGCTCTTAAAGGAAGAAGGCTTTTTAGGTATAGCAAGTGATTTAGTGTTTTATAAAAAAGATTATGAGGCCATTATACGTTCTTTACTTGGGCGTATTATTATTGTAGATACCATGAATCATGCTTCACAAATTGCTAAAAAATACCACTATAAGTATAAATTAGTGACATTAGAGGGTGAAGTATTTAATGCAGGGGGCTCATTAAGTGGTGGAAGTACCAAGAATCAAAGTAACAATATTTTCTCACGTAATCGTGAAATTAAAGAATTAGAGGAAAAAGTTTTTGAGTTAGGACAAAAAGCTGAAAGCTACAAAGCTTCACTCAATAAGCTAGAAGAACTTCTAAATACCGCTCAATGTAATTGGGAAATGCACAAGCAAAAGGTAGAACAGTTCCAGGAGGAGTTGGGAAGTCTTAGCTTAGAATTAGAAAAGAAAAGACAATCATTAAAGCTTACAAAGGGCAATCAAATTCAATTAATGACAGAAAAGAACGGCCTTGAAGATACCTTAGAAGAGCTAAAGAGAACCAGTGAAACCATTGAAGAGCGACTAGAAGAGTTACAAGACACTATTGGACAAGAAGAACATTCCATCACCCTTTTAGAAGGACAATTAGCCCAATTAAAAGAAAAAAGGGAGATAGCCTTAAAAGAGGTAACAGATAAAAAGATTAGCTTATCTTCTACAGAACAACAAAGAGTTTATTTGCAACAACAATTAAAAGATTTGCAAGAACAAATGGCTCATAAAGCAGAAAAAGAAATACAGGTAGGCGAATGGATTACTCAATATACCAAAGAGAAAGAAAATCTTCTTGAGTCCAATAAAGAGATTGAAAAACAGATAGAAGATTTAGAGGAGCAAAAGGTACAGTGCCATCTAAAACGTAATGAGTATAATGTACAAAAAAGTGAGTTAGAAGCGCAAGAAGTGGAGATGGAACAAAAAGTTGTTGCCAATGGAGAACGTCTAGATAAACTGCGTGAAGAAAAATTTCGTTTGGATAATAAAAAGGAGAACATTGAACTCCAAAAACAAACATGGGGAAATAGTATATGGGAACAGTATGAGTTGACCTATAATCATGCGCTAGCCTATAAGAAGGAATGTGGTTCGATTAATGAACTTAAGAAGACTAATGCAGATATCAAATTTCAAATTAAGCAAATGGGTAGCGTAAATACCAATGCAGTAGAAGAATTTAAGGAAACATCCCAGCGTTTTCATTTCTTAAATAATCAAAAATCCGATATTGAAAAAGCAGAAGAAACCCTGCTAGAAATGATACAAAATCTTACAGAGCAGATGCAGAGTATTTTTAAAGTTCAATTTGAGTGCATTGCAGATAATTTCTCTAAAGTATTTTCTGAACTATTTGGAGGGGGCGAAGCTTATTTAGAGCTAACAGACCCTGAAAATATACTAGAATCAGGGATTGAGATTATTGCTATGCCACCTGGAAAGAAATTACAAAACATGAC
>JAEYNQ010000262.1 GCA_023412455.1 Bacillota bacterium | reverse complement strand
CAGTAGAGAAGGTTATGTGTGATTTAAAAGAGCAAGCAGTTATTTTAGGCAAAAATAATAAAAAGGATGTAGCAGAAGAGTGCCGCTTTGCGTATAAGAATATTGATGAAGTGATTGAAAATCAGTTGGATTTAATTACACCCATTAAGAAATTGAAAACCATAGGAGTAATTAAGGGATAAGAAGGAATTACTACATACATCCATTATAAATAAGCACTATATGACTTAAATGAAAGCATAGTCATATAGTGCTTTTGCATACTCAGAATAAATAAATAATCCTTTTAATACATAACCTCTACTTATTAAAAATATATATCCCTACTTTAAAGATAAGGTACTCTTATTTACAATAAAGAAAGGCATAAAATGAGAGATTAAATGCAAATTTTATGGGATAGCGTATGATGTAAAATGAGTTATAATAAGAAAGACTATGTAGGGTACAGAAAAAGGAAATGAAGAGAAAGGAAGTAAAAAGAACCAAAGCTAGTTTGATCATGAAACAACCACTATCTTGGAAACGTATAAAACTAATCTAGGGATTTTAATGGCTTCAGGTATAGCCATAGGGCTTAACTGGCTCTTTTTATTTGAAGCATATAAGTATACAACCATTACTACTGCAACGATTTGTTGTTATTTTGCCCCTATTATAGTTATGTTTCTGTCACCTTTGGTTTTAAAAGAACGTTTATCTGGAGTTAGGGGAGCATGTATTCTAGCGGCTATGTTAAGAATGATTTGTATTACAGCCACTGGAGAAGGTGTAGGAGGGCAAAACCATCTTGTTGGAATAACATATGGCATAGGTGCTGCAGTGTTATATGGGAGTATCATGATGATGAATAAGTTTCTTAAAGGTGTAACTAGCCCAGAAAGCACAGTTCCTTAGCTTGGCTTTGCAGCTTTGGCTATTTTACCTTATGTAGGGATGAATGGTGGATTTGATGTGGGGCTATTAGATAGTAAATCCATTATTCTGCCGATTATTATAGGGGTTATACATACGGGTATAGGTTATTTGATTTATTTGGGGGCTTTTCAAAAGCTAAGTGAACAAACCATAGCAGCTTTTAGTTACATAGACCCTATTTCAGCTATTTTATGATCTCGTCTATTATTAAGAGAAAAAATAACCTGGTTACAAATAATAGGTGGTCTATTAATTCTAGGAAGTACTTATATCAGTGAACGCTATAGAAGTACTAAGCTGAAATAAATAAGAATGAATGAGCTACCTTGTCTACACATTCTGAGCACTTAATAAGCCAAGGGGTAAAGTTTTATAGATAATAAAAGCTTTTAATACTAACAAACATAAGGAGAATCGCAATGAATAAACACTATGAAGCAGTTATTTTTGATTTAGATGGGACGTTGATTGATTCTATGTGGGTATGGGAAAAGATTGATGCCACTTTTTTAAGTGAATTAGGCCTTAAAGTACCAAAAGATATGGATAAACTATTAGAAGGGAAAAGTTTTACAGAGACAGCTATTTATTTTAAAGAACGCTTTAAGTTAGATAAGAGTGTAGAAGCTATCAAAGAAGATTGGAATCAGAGGGCGTGGGAGTTTTATACTAAAAAAGTACCATTAAAACCAGGAGCTAAAGATTTTTTGGTGTGGCTTAAAGAAAAAAATATTAAAATGGGAATTGCGACTAGCAATAGTATGGAACTTGTAGAAGCAGTACTTGATGCCTTAAGTATAAGGCAGTATTTTAGCCAAATTCGTACTTCCTGTGAAGTGGGGAGAGGTAAGCCTTTCCCAGATATCTATTTAAAAGTAGCCCAAGATTTAGAGGTACTACCCCATAGGTGCTTAATCTTTGAAGACATTCCAAACGGACTTAAAGCAGGCAAATCAGCAGGTATGACAGCATGGGGCATATTTGATAACCAAACACAAGAGATGCTAGATGAAATGAAGGAGATAGCAGATGAGTTTGTAAGGGATTATATGACGTCATGAAAAGGCTTGAAGCATAGAGATTAAGTAATAGGACTAGGGGGTAGGGTGTCCATAAAATGAATGGATGAAATCCAATAGACTTAGGAAAAATAGAGATATATAATAAACCCTATAAGAATATATAAAGGGAAAGAAGAGGGATATTTAGAGTATGTTGGAGCAATATATTTTTATTCCAACGTATGAGAATAGAGAAGAATGGATATATCCTATATAGAAAAAGTAAAGTAGGAGGCAAGAGGATGAAGGCAGAAATTATAGCTGTAGGGAATGAGGTTGTAACAGGTCATACAGTAAATACCAATGGAAGTTATTTGGCGAAAGCATTGCAAAAGATAGGAATTATGCCTTATTACCAGAGTGCAGTAAGAGATGAAAAGGAAGTCCTACAAGATGCTTTAAATAGAGCCATGGGCCGTACGCAACTTGTTTTAATAACAGGTGGATTAGGTCCTACAGATGATGATCTCACAAAAGAAGCTGTTTGTCAGTATTTAGGAAGACCTCTTGTGCGGAGAGAAGACAGCTTTCTAAAGATGCAGGCTTATTTTCAGGAAAAGGGACATACAATGCCTGAGAATAATAATAAACAGGCTGATTTTCCAGAGGAAGCCTATATTTTAGAAAATAAGACAGGGACGGCACCAGGGTGCATTTTAAAAGAGGGAGAGCAGTTTATTGTTTTGTTGCCTGGACCACCTAAAGAAATGCAGCCTATGGTAGAAGAAGGGGTCCTACCTTATTTTGAAAAATTACGCCAAAAAGGGCTTTATACCCTAGACATAAAGCTTATGGGAATTGGAGAAAGTACTTTAGCTCAAAAGATTGCTCCTTATTTAGGACAGGTTGACCAGGTTAACGTGGCAACCTATGTAGGAGACTATGAAGTGATTGTTCGTATAACAGCACAGGGGAAAACAAAGAAAGAAGCGAAAGAATATGCAGAAAATATAAAAAATAACCTTTCTAGTTGTTTAGAGCCTTATATTATCGGGTATAATGAAGATACTTTAGAAGAAAATATTTTAAAGCTTCTTAAAGAGAAACACTATACAATAGCTACGGCAGAGTCTTGTACGGGTGGGCTATTAGCAGCTACACTTATTAACTGTAGTGGTGTTTCAGCATGCTATGAAGAAGGATTTGTTACGTATAGTAATGCTGCTAAACACAAATATATTGGTGTAAAAGAGGAGACACTTAGGGCTTACGGGGCGGTAAGTAGGGAGACAGCGAAGGAAATGGCAGAGGGGGTAAAGAAGGAAGCGCATAGTGCTATTGGTCTTGCTACAACAGGTATTGCAGGCCCTGATGGAGGAACACCTTTTAAGCCAGTAGGGCTCGTCTATATAGGTATTGCCTTAGGGAAGGAGACCTATGTAAAAGAGCTTAGACTAAGAGGGACGCGTCAAGAGGTGAGAGAACAGACAGTAAAAAGAGTACTTTATGAACTTTACAAGTTATTAAGACAAATTTAACTTGCTATTCCAAATAAAGTTAGGTATAATAGAAGCAGAACAAACGTTCGATTAATAATGAGGTGATAAAGAATGAATACTGAATCAAAGAAAGCGTTAGATGCAGCGATTTCACAAATACAAAAGCAATTTGGTAAAGGTTCTATCATGAAACTAGGGGAAGCCACTGACACCAATGTTTCAACTTTTCCAACAGGTTCTTTAAGTCTAGATATTGCCTTAGGTGTTGGGGGAATGCCAAGAGGAAGAATTATAGAGGTATATGGCCCAGAATCTTCAGGTAAGACAACCGTTACTTTGCATATGATTGCAGAAGTGCAAAAACGTGGTGGAATTGCAGCTTTTATCGATGCAGAGCATGCCCTTGATCCTGCTTATGCTAAAAAATTGGGTGTAGATATTGATGAACTTTATATTTCACAGCCTGATAATGGAGAACAGGCTTTAGAGATTGCTGAAACCATGGTGCGCTCAGGAGCTATTGACCTTGTTGTTGTTGACTCGGTTGCAGCACTTGTTCCTCGTGCAGAAATAGAAGGAGATATGGGAGACTCTCATATGGGACTACAAGCACGATTAATGTCTCAAGCACTCCGTAAGTTAACAGGTGTAGTTAATAAGTCAAAATGTACCGTTGTCTTTATTAACCAATTACGTGAAAAAGTAGGTGTTATGTTTGGAAGTAATGAGACAACTACAGGTGGACGAGCTCTTAAATTCTACGCTTCTGTTCGTTTAGATGTACGTAAAATTGAGACACTAAAACAAAATAATGAGTTTATTGGGAGTCGTACCCGAGTAAAGGTTGTTAAAAATAAAGTGGCACCTCCTTTCCAACAAGCAGAGTTTGATATTATGTATGGTGAAGGTATCTCTCAAGAAGGAGACATACTGGATTTAGCTTCTAATATTGATATCGTTAATAAAAGTGGTGCTTGGTACTCTTATGGCGATATTCGTTTAGGTCAAGGAAGGGAGAATGCCAAGATCTATTTAAAAGAACATCCTGAATTACTCTCAGATATTGAAAAGGCAGTACGTAGACATTATGGGATCAAAGAAGTAACGGATACTGTGGAACCAGAATTTGAAGAGAATCTTTCTTTACTGGATGAATCAGAACAATAAAGGGTGGAGCCTTGTGCTCTGCCTTTTTGTTTTAGGTTATTTTATTTTAATTTATAAAAGTGAAAATTTATTCAAAATTGAAGGACATAAGCTGTCTCTGTGCTTGACAGCATTTTTAAAAAGTTATACAATTATGATGTTATTTGCACATTCAAAAACTATAGGGAGGTGGTAATATAAATAGTATAGTTCTCATTATATTAGTAGCCATTGTACTGATTGTACTTGTTGGGATAATAGCCTTTTCTAGTGGCATATTGTATAGAAAACGTATAGCTGAGGCACTCATTGGATCTGCAGAGGAGAAATCACGAAAGATTATTGATGATGCGATTAAGACTGGGGAAGCTAAGAAAAGAGAGATGCTCTTAGAAGCTAAAGAAGAAAATATCCGTGTGAAGAATGAACTGGATAAAGAAGTAAGAGAGAGAAGAACTGAGCTTCAGCAGTTGGAAAAAAGACTTGTTCATAAAGAAGAAAATTTGGATAAGAAGACATCTATTCTCGAGCAAAAAGATGATCAATTACAACAAAAACTAGATAAACTAGACAAAACGAAAGCAGATATTGACAACCTTCGTAATAAGCAGTTAGAAGAACTAGAAAGAATTTCTGGGTTAACATTAGGAGAAGCAAAAGAATATCTCCTTAGAACCATTGAAGATGAAGTAAAGCATGAGTCGGCTATTTTAATTAAGGATATTGAAGCAAAGACAAAATTAGAGGCTGATAAGAAAGCTAAGGAAATACTTACAAATGCTATCCAGAAGTGTGCAGTGGATCATGTAGTGGATACTACCGTTTCTGTCGTTCCTTTACCTAACGATGAAATGAAGGGTAGAATTATTGGACGAGAAGGACGAAATATTCGTACGTTAGAAACATTAACAGGTATTGACTTAATTATTGATGATACACCAGAAGCAGTTATTCTATCTGGTTTTGATCCTATTCGTAGAGAAGTAGCTCGTGTAGCTTTAGAAAAACTCATTGTTGATGGACGTATTCATCCAGCGCGTATTGAAGAAATGGTGGAGAAAGCAAGAAAAGAAGTAGAAGTTCTTATTCGTGAAGAAGGAGAAGCAGCTACTTTTGAGACAGGAGTACATGGTTTACATCCTGAACTTATTCGTTTATTAGGTAAAATGAAGTTTAGAACAAGTTATGGACAAAATGTATTAAGACATTCCATTGAGGTATCTAACTTGGCAGGTCTCATGGCTGGAGAGTTAGGTCTAGATATTCGATTAGCTAAGCGTGCAGGTTTACTTCATGATATTGGTAAATCTGTAGATTACGAAGTAGAAGGCTCTCATGTGAGTATAGGAGCTAATTTGTGTCGAAAATATGGAGAAAATCCTCTTATTATTAATGCAGTAGAAGCACATCATGGTGATGTAGAACCAGAAACAGCTATTGCTGTTATTGTACAAGCTGCAGATACTATTTCAGCAGCCCGTCCAGGTGCGAGAAGAGAAACGCTTGAGACATATGTTAAGCGTTTGCAAAAACTAGAAGAGATTGCAACGTCCTTCAAAGGTGTTGAAAAGTCTTTTGCTATTCAAGCAGGACGTGAAGTGCGTATTATGGTTGTACCTGAAGAAGTGGATGATAATGGTTTAGTACTTCTTGCAAGAGATGTTACGAAACAGATTGAAAATGATCTAGAATATCCAGGTCAAATTAAAGTGAGTATTATCAGAGAAACACGTGCAACAGAATATGCAAAATAAAAGTGATACCTTTAGGTATCGCTTTTTTTAGTGGGAGAATAGTATTTGTAAATGATGGGAATAAATAAATTGTTTGATTAAAAGTATAGGACATTCTTTGAAAAAGAAAATGAATATAAAGAAAGAATAATCTCAAGAGATAATTTAAGAAAATGATGAACAAAAATATAGAATCCACTAAAAATGTTCGAAAAAAGTTGTAAAGTAGGGGGTTTTTATTTATAATAAAAGCAGTGAGTATAAATAATGAAAGGATTGAACCCATGAGAGATTCTTATAAAAGCCCTTTTGAAGGGAGATATGCAAGTAAAGAGATGCTGTACTTATTTTCTGAAGAAAAAAAATTTAAAACTTGGCGTAAACTTTGGGTAACCTTGGCTGAAACTGAAATGGAATTGGGGTTAGCTATTACAGAAGAACAAGTGGAAGAATTGAAAAAGTATCAAGAAGAAGTTAATTATGAAGTGGCAGAGGCGTGGGAGAAAAAGGTAAGACATGATGTTATGGCTCATGTTCATGCCTACGGTGAGCAGGCTACAAAAGCTATGCCTATTATCCATTTAGGAGCCACAAGCTGCTATGTAGGAGATAATACAGATCTTATTATTATGTATGAAGCGCTGACGTTAATACGTGGTAAACTTATTAATGTAATGGACAAGTTATCTCATTTCGCTAAGGACTATAAAGAGCTACCTACTTTAGGTTTTACCCATTTGCAGCCTGCTCAATTAACGACAGTAGGTAAGCGAGCAACCTTATGGCTCCAAGATTTATGGTTGGATTTGCAAGAGGTTGAGGCTGTTTTAGCTAAAAAAAGATTACGTGGTGCAAAAGGAACAACAGGAACACAAGCTACTTTTTTGACTTTATTTGAAGGTGATTATGAAAAAGTAAAAGCTTTAGATCAAAAAATAGCAGAGAAGTTAGGTTATGAAAAGGTCTATCCTGTAACAGGACAAACCTATACTCGTAAGTTTGATTCCTTGGTTTTAAATGTTCTTAGTCAAATTGCTCAATCAGCTTATAAGTTTAGTAATGATATGCGTATTCTACAGCATTTAAAAGAGATTGAGGAACCTTTTGAAAAAAATCAGATTGGTTCTTCAGCAATGGCCTATAAGCGTAATCCTATGCGTACAGAGAGGATTTCTTCATTAGCCCGCTATGTGATTTGTGATACATTAAATCCAGCTATTACTGCTTCTACCCAATGGTTTGAAAGAACTTTAGATGATAGTGCAAATAAGCGAATCGCTGTTTCAGAGGCTTTTTTAGCAGTGGATGCCATTTTAGAAATTTACCTCAATGTTTCTTCGAACTTAGTCGTTTATCCAAAGGTTATTGAAAAGCATATTATGGCGGAACTCCCTTTTATGGCAACGGAAACCATTCTCATGGAGGGTGTTAAGCGAGGAGGAGATAGACAAGAACTGCATGAAAAAGTTCGAGTTCTCTCTATGGAGGCAGCAGCGCAAGTGAAACAAGAAGGAAAAGCCAATGACCTTATTGAACGAATTATTCAAGATGGGACTTTTAAAATGAGTGAAGAAGAGCTTCGTTCCATCTTAAGACCTGAGAATTTTATAGGATGTGCAGCGCTTCAAGTGGACGACTTTATAGAAAATGTTATTCAACCTATTTTGGAGGAAAACAAAGAACTATTAGGTGCACAAGGTGAAGTGCGGGTTTAAAGAGGTATTTGAGAAAGGGGAATAAAGGATTCAAGAGTAAAATTTATTAATGCAATAAATAAGTGCATCTTCAGTAGGATCACCTTATAGTCATAAGGGATAATACCGAAGATGCACTTTTTCACCATATCTTATGAGAAACTATTTAGATTGGAGTACTTCTTTGATTCCTTTAAAAGTCCCTAAGAAATGGATAGCGTCAGAAGGAAGAACGAGTTTACTCGAATCGCCTTCAGCAATTTTCTCAAGAGCTTCCATGGAACGAATCGCCAAAATGTTATCATCAACACCAGCTTCTTTGATAGCTGTAAATACTGATTTAAGACCTTCAGCTTTAGCTTGTTGGATTTTCATAATAGCAGCAGCTTCACCCTCAGCTTTAAGGATATCTGCTTGTTTTTGCCCTTCTGCTGCACGAATAAGGGATTCCTTTTTAGCCTCTGCGTTTAAAATAGTGGATTGTTTTTCGCCTTCAGCTTGGAGAATAGAAGCCTTTTTCTGACCTTCTGCAGTTAAAACAGCTTCCCGACGTTGACGTTCAGCACGCATTTGTTTTTCCATAGCTTCTTGAATATCTTTAGGAGGGAGAATGTTTTTGAGTTCTACACGATTAACACGAATCCCCCATTTATCAGTGGCTTCATCCAAGATGACACGTAACTTCGTATTAATAACGTCACGAGAAGTAAGGGTTTCATCTAAGTCAAGCTCACCTATAATATTACGCAGGGTAGTGGCTGTAAGATTCTCAATAGCACTGATTGGGTTGGCAATCTCAAAGATGTAGTAAACAGGATCTGTGATTTTGTAGTAAACAACCGTATCAATCTGCATGGTGACATTATCTTTAGTAATGACGGCTTGAGGTGGGAAGTCAATAACCACTTCACGCAAGTCTACTTTTCTGTAAATCGTTTCAATAAAGGGAATAACGAAATTAACACCTGTTTCAGCTTTGCGATGAAATTTTCCTAAGCGCATGACAATGCCTACTGTCGATTGTTTAATAATCTTGATAGAGCTAAAAGCTATCATTAATATAAAAGCAACAATAATAAGAATAATAAAAACGGACATAAAAGAACCTCCTAATGATTGAGTGGTGAAACAATAAGCCTCACACCCTTGATTTCTTTGATTTCTACAAGTGTTTCTTTTGAAATAGGCATGCCATCATAAGAAATAGCAGTCCAAATTTCGCCATCTAGTTTGACAAGACCACTTTCAATGTTATCTTTACCAATAGAATGGGTAACAACACCTTGTTTACCAATTAAGCCATCGATATTGGTAGCAACAGTAGAGGTTTTATTAAATCTTTTAACAAAACGCTTAGTAAGTGTCAGTAATAAGATAAGTGAAACAAAGATGAAAACAAGACTTTGGATAATAAAGTGTGAGGTAAAAAATGAGGTAATAAGAGCAGCAAAAGCTCCAGCGGCAAACCAAATGAGAAAAAAGCCAGAATAGAGTATCTCAGCTACACTAAAAATGATGCCTATAACAAGCCATAAAATCCACATAGCGACCCTCCTTTGATAAAATAATCTTACTTTAAAATAGTATACCACATAATAAGAGATGATAAATAAAAATATTATAACTACCCAATATATGGTATAATGGTTAAAAAATAAAAAAGGATGTGAAGCTATGAATAGAATCGGAGTTATTGGAATTGGCAATATGGGAGGTGCTATGGCTAACGCTATTGCTAATTGCTTTGAAGAAGATCTTTTCGTTTATGATACATGTGAAAAAGCTTATGAAAAGTTTTTAGAAAAGAAGCATGTAAAACGTGCAAATAGTATAGAAGAATTAGTGGAACAGGTAGATTATATTTTACTAGCCATTAAGCCACACTATTATGGAGACGTATGTGAAAAGGTTAAAAAAGTCTTAAAGGCGCAACAAGTTATTATTACAGTTTCTCCCGCACATTGCATAGATGATATGAAGGTCTTGTTAGGACAAGATATTAAAATTATTCGTACGATGCCTAATACCCCCGCACTCATTAATGAAGGGATAACAGCTTATTGCTATGAGAAAGGGAGGATTTCCGAAGAAGAAAAAGAACAAGTACTTAGGTGGTTAAACACTTTTGGAGAAGCAGTTGAGGTAGAAGAAAGATTGATGTCTGCAGTAGTGGCCACAACAGGTAGTTCGCCTGCTTATGGTTACTTATTTATAGAGGCTATGGCAGATGCGGCAGTAAGTATGGGAATACCACGTGCCATGGCTTATAAGTTATCAGCCAGTGCAATAAAAGGGGCTTGTGAGATGGTTCTCCAAACTAAGAAACATCCAGGAGAGCTTAAGGATGCTGTGACCTCACCAGGTGGAACAACCATAGATGCTGTAATGAAACTGGAGGAATATGGCTTCAGGAATAGCGTTATTCAAGGGATGCTTGCTTGTTATAACAAGGCAGAAAATATGAGGAATAATAAATAGTAGAAAGATAAGGCGTTTTACTCAAACTGTTCTAAAGAGGCTGGTTTTAACATAAGTTGATGTAAGACAAGCTAATAGAAGGAGGGGTAAAATGAACAGAAATAATGGGAGCAAAAAGTGGGGAGTAGGGCAGGATTTGGTGGGAGGTATTTTTGTTTTTGGGGTCTTAATAGGTAGTGTTTTTTGTTTGTTGGGAAAAGAAAATCGTAGCACAACATTTGAAATACTTAATAGCTTCTTAAAACCTGAAAAGGTAGGGACAATTGAAAGGGGTATTTTTTTAAAAATAGTTTATCATTATTTTATACAATTGTTTAGTATATGGTTAATGGGACTTTTTAGTTTAACCGTTCCAGTGGCTCTTTTTTTATTAGGACAGCTTGCTTTTGCCTATTCTTATACGATTACTACCTTCGTGGTGGGATATGGAGGGAGAGGGTTAGGCATAAGTTTTTTGTGCTTTGGTCTACAAGGCATGTTTATGATGAGCTTAGGCATAACTATTTGTCTACAGGCTTTGAAAAATTGTGGACAGGGATTAAAAAATAAGTCGAATAATTATTTATGGATACCTCTTTCAGTTATCTGTAATGCCATCTGTGTGACATGTATAGACTTTCTAATAAATTATAAAGGAATAGAAATTATACGTAAAATTATATAAATTATAAATATTTAGACAACTTATTGACGAAATACAGTAATATTAGTTACAATTAATAAATAATTATAAAAAAATATATATAAATAGCGTGACAAAAAAATAATTATAAACGGATTACAGAATAAAAAAAGAAAGTAATTATTAAGGGTTTTTACCATTATTTATTGATTTATGAACAATATGAATATATAATTACTATATTATTATATTAAGTTTATAGAGATATATAATGTAAATTTTTGTAAATTTAAGATAAAATACTTTTAATGTGCAAGGGGGAATAAGTGTGGATTTGTTCTCAAATATTAATATTATGAATAAGGCACTTGATGCAGCCATATTAAAGCACGATGTAATTAGTAATAATATTAGTAATGCAGATACGCCAGGTTATAAAAGACAAGACGTAGCTTTCGAAAGTTTACTTCTTAAGGAGATAAATAAAAGTGGTATAAAGTCTATTAATGAAGAACGTATTACACCCACAGTCTATGAAGATAAAAAGAATTATAATTACCGTATGGATGAGAATAATGTAGATATTGATGCGGAAATGGCAGAAGAAGCAAAAGTAGTGGCACGTTATAATGTTTTAACTGTACGTGCAACAGCACAGCTTAGTCGATTTAAGACCATATTACAGACATTAAGATAATAAGGAGGAATAAGAATGAGTTTTTTTGGTTCAATGGATACCTCAACTTCTGGATTAACAGCACAAAGATTAAGATTGGATGTAATTTCCCAAAATATTGCTAATGCCAATACTACAAGAACACCAGAAGGTGGACCTTATAGACGTAAAGCAGTGCTCTTTGAATCAATTAATAATAACGAGGAGAGCTTTAGGAGTATACTTAGTCAGAAAGTAGCTTCTAGGAATAATGGCGTGCGTGTGTCCGCTGTTGTAGAGGATCAAACACCTTTTCCGGTAGTTTACGATCCTACACATCCAGATGCTAATGCACAGGGATATGTCGAGCAACCTAATGTCAATATCGTGACAGAGATGGTAAATATGATTTCAGCTAGCCGTTCCTATGAGGCAAATGTAACAGCATTTAATAATATGAAGACAATGATTAACTCGGCGCTATCAATAGGTAAATAATTTTAGGGGGAGTAAAAATGATTCAATCAGTCCAAGGAATTTCTAGTGCTCTTCTAGGCATAAATTCTATAGATGAAAAAGAAAAGAGGCTCACAAGTGATGCCAGCTTTATAGATTCACTGGAAGCGGCAAAAAAGCTTATACAAGCAACCAATCAAAGTGAGCAAGAAGCAACAGCATTGACCTATGATTTTTTAACGGGCAAGAATGATAATATACATAGTTTATTGATTGCACAAGAGAAGTCATCTATTATGTTGAATTTTACGATGCAAGTAAGGAATCAATTATTAGATGCGTATAAAGAAATTATGAGATTGAATATCTAGTACCTGCTTCAATTAGAGAGAGATGAGGTGGATGCATGCAAGAAACATTGAAACAAATGTCGAGTCAGGTAACAGAAAAATGGAATGGATTGACTCAATCTCAGAAAATAAAGATATATATTGGATTAGGACTATTGGTAATTGCAATAGGTACAGTTGCCTTTTTATCTAGGCCTAAGATGCTTGTTTTATTTGCTGATATTAATGCAAAATCAGCAGCGGAAGTTACCAATGTTTTAACGGAGAGAAAAATAGCGTACAAACTTAATACGGAAGGAACAACCGTTGAGGTTAATGAAAAGGATTATAGTGCCGCCCGTATGGCTTTAGCTGAGGAGGATGTCCCTAAAGAAGGATATAGCTTTGCAGATGCTACGAAAAACACTATAGCAACAACTGAAAATGATAAAAAGGTAAACCTTGATGAACATAATCGAATTAGTTTGGAAGAGAGTTTAG
>JAEYNQ010000242.1 GCA_023412455.1 Bacillota bacterium | reverse complement strand
CGTTTATCCCATTCAGTAGGTCCAATGGCGCCTGTTGGAATAGCTATAATACCTTCCTGCTCCAATTCCGTACAAAATAATACAGCCATTCGGTCAAGTTCCTCTGATAACATATTTCTTACAATGGTATAAGGTACGGTTGACTCACACATTAAAGTTCCAGCTAAAAATCGCTTGGCAAACACAATAACTGATTCACAAGTTGATAAAACATCTCGTGGGTGAAAACCCTCTGGTGCCTCACCAAAACGGTCTATACTAGCTATACCACATAAATCTGCCCCTAGATTACTTAATCGTTCTTTTATCTCCTTGGAATCCATCTTTTTCCCCTATCTTTTCTCTTGTATCCTATCCAGGTATTTTTTGTTTCACTTATTATATACCGAATAGTGTGATTATTCAATCCTATTTTACTAGTAAATCCACTAGTCTTGTCCACTTTCTAAGTATTTTATAAACTCCTGAACGATAGCCTCATCAAATTGAGTCCCTGCACATCTTTTTAATTCATCTATGGCTTCTCTTTGAGTGACTCCTTTTTTATAAACCCGATCTTGTAACATGGCGTCATAGGCATCGATTATATGAATAATTCGGGCCAATAATGGAATTTCCTCACCTTTTAATCCTAAAGGATAACCTTTACCATCCCACCGTTCATGATGGGCAAGTACACAGGTAGCCACTTTTCCCAATTGACTGGATGCATTAATGATCCGATAACCTCTTTCTGAGTGGATTTTCATAATGGCATATTCTTCCTCTGTTAGATTACCCTTCTTATGTAAAATTTCCTCATTCACCCCAATCATGCCCACATCATGAAGCTGTGCCACTAATATAAGTTCATCCATCTCTGATATACTCAGTTTTAACTGTTGGCCCATTCCCTTTGCATAGTGAGCCACACGCCTCGTGTGTTCTTCTGTCTCTATGTTTTTTTCTTCTAAAGTCTTTTTAAGAGAAATGATAATCGAACTACATAAACTCTTTTTTTCTAAAAGCTTATGCCGATAGACCTTTTCTTCTACTATTTTTATCTGTTCATAAATATCATCTTCCACTGTTTCCTTTACACCTTCACCTAAGGCAATGCTTAACTGCATAAACTCAAATTCATACCGACTACATTCCTTTAAAATCAGCTGTATTACCTCTTCACATTGAGCCCCATTATGCTTAGGTAAAAGCATAATGAATTCATCTCCGCCCCATCTAAAAGCATATCCCCTTTGATGACATGCTTTATACAATATCTCTGAAATAGCTTTTATGAGTTTATCTCCCTCTAGATGTCCCAGTGTGTCATTGACAATTTTAAGTCCATTTACATCTCCCATTATAATCCCTAAGGGCATATACTCCTCTTTATTTAGTTCTGCTATTTTATTTTCAAAGCTATGGCGATTGTAAAGACCCGTTACAACATCGATTTCGCTTAAATAGCGTAACTTTTCTTCTAAACGTTTTTGCTCCGTAATATCTCGGACTATACCTGCTATAGCTCTTATATTGTCTTCCTCATCCTTTAATGGGAAAATATAACTTTCTACAAGCTTTCCCTCTAGCTTTTCTTCAAGAATAATGCACTCTTCTCCCTTAAGGCATTTTTCTTTTTGTTCCTCGTAGAGTTGAGCTTGGTTTTCTCTAAAAACTTCATAGCTTTTCTTTCCATTAACTTCTTTTAGTTCAATCCCAAAAAGTTTTTTGCATGGCGAATTTAAAAATAAAATCCTTGAATCTAAGTCTATGATCCAAAGAGGATAAGGTATACTTTCTAAAAATATATTACCTAAATCAAACACTGCTTCACTCCCTTTTACCAAAATTCTTTAGTCATATTTTACACTATTTTGACTTTATTTTCAATTTCTTGCGCAAAAGGTCGATTTATACTCCTGAAATGACATTTCAAATCCCTCTATAAGAGCTCAAAAAGAAAAGAAGTGTAAAAATTTGTTTTTTACACTTCCTCCATGCTTTTTTTATTCTCTTCTTTTATACAAGCTTCTTTAGCCACTTTCCTGACTTCAGCCTACCTAATTCAAAAATAATCTTAATGACATCTTCTGTACATACTAAGAAAAACACGCCATACACTGGGAGCTTTAATAGGATGGCACCTATAAAAGCAAGTGGTACACTATACAGCCAGATCGTTCCTGCCTGTACAAGCATAGAGTAGAGTGTATCCCCACCACCTCTAAATACGCCTACAATCATCACCATATTAAAGGCTCGAAGGGGCAAGAAAAGGGCTATAATACGAAGCACGAAAATGGTATCCTTGTAGGTTTCAGGTGTTACCTTAAAGAAGCCAACAATAGTGGGGGCTAGAAACCAAATCACTACGCCTAGCACAACACCTACCACTGGAGTAAGCTTCCCTACATGTTTAGAATAAGTTCTGGCTCTTTCTTCTTTACCTGCTCCTATACTATTACCAATCATAATGGCTGCTGCTGTAGCAATACCTATAAGGAAAATCATAAACATATTGTTGAGGGTGGTTGCAATTTGCATAGTAGCTACCGCACCCGTACCAATACGTGCATAGGCTATGGAGTAAAAGGTAAGTCCAATGGAAAAAATCAGTTCGTTGACAATAACAGACCATGATGTCTTAAAATAAACCCTTACCTTTTCCAAATTAAAACTTAAAAGCTCCTTGAAATGAGCGGCTACTTTATTTTGGGTGAAATAGATGACACTTACAATAAACACCATTTCTATGACTCTAGCAAGAGTGGTAGCTAAAGCCGCTCCTCTTACCCCCATCTTTGGTGCTCCTAAATTTCCAAAAATAAATACCCAGTTCAGAAAAGCATTGCCTAATACGCCGATTAAACTAGCAAGCATAGGTATTTTGGTTTGTTCTGTACTCCTAAGGGCAGCGGAATAACCTTGTGTAAAGTTCATAAATAGGCAGCTAATAGCTACCATCCGTAAATACTCCGCTCCTAACTTAATCACTTCTATATCCTTTGATAAAATCCCCATAATACTTTCAGGGAAGAGAAAGGCTCCTAAAGCAAAGAAGGAAGAAGCTACAAGCCCAACTGTTAAATCTAAACCCAAGAAGGTTTTAATGCCTTTTATCTCTTGTTTTCCCCAAAGCTGTGACATAAACACACTGGCTCCCGCATTAATGCCCATTAAACACAGTGTAAAAATAAAAATATATTGATTGGCTAGACCTACAGAAGCTATGGCTGCCTCCCCTAAAGTCCCTACCATCATATTATCTACTAAGTTTAGAGAAGAGGTAATAAAGCTTTGAAGAGTAATAGGTACTGCCAATAACCAAAGGGTTTTTAAAAATGCTGTATCTTGAAATACTTTTTTCATGACGATCTCCTTTGTAATCCTTTTTAATTATTTCCAACAAAAAAAGCAAATGGGTTGTTGGAGCCGCCCATCTGCTTTCTATACGCTTTTATAAACTTAATTTCTATGTCATTATTAGCTACGTCACTTATTCTCCTACAAATCCTTTGAAATGTCAATAGTCAATTAACTAACCCTTTCGTGAACTCCTAACTATTATTTGCCCTTTCTTACCTCTTCAATACCATACTTTTTAATTTTCTTAAGTGTTTTCTTAGAACCTCTTGTTATATCTTTTTCTAGCTTTCTTTCTGAAAAGCTTGTAAAAAGACTGGATAAATCATAGCCTTCTGGATAAAGGTCCTTGGCTTTAACCTTTAGTTGGAGCTGCCTTTCATGTATTTTTATGATTTCTCCTCTAAAAAAAACTTCACACTGCTTCTGTTCATCTACTCCTGTATAAATAAGTCCGAAATCCCTATACTCGGTTAAATAAACTCTATCACCCTTTTCAAAGATTTGACCTTCTTGTTTTACACCAGGTGCTTCCTCTTGCCTTTTAGCTACCTTTCTCATACGAGAAGAATCTACTTTTTTGCTATCATAATTTTTAGTTTCCATATAAAGCTTGGCCTTTTGAAGGATTTTTTCTTCTACCCCCATCTTTTTAGAAATCCAAAGAGCATTACTTTCCCCTGATTTTCCCATAAGAAGCTTATAAAGGGGCTCCATTGTGTCTGGATTAAACTGCATGGCTGCATTTTCAAAGTCTGGATGACTAAGTGAAAAGTTCTTAATCTCATTATAGTGAGTCGTTGCAAGAATAATAGCTCCTTTATGATAAAGTTCTTCTAAAATGGCTATAGCTAAGGCTGCTCCTTCACTCGGTTCAGTCCCTCCCCCTATTTCATCAAATAATAATAAGGTCCTTTTGTCTGTTGCCTTTATAATAGAGGCTAGGTTCTTGACGTGAGAAGAAAAAGTACTTAAGGAATTAGCAATACTTTGATCGTCCCCAATGTCAACGAAAACCTTATCAAATACTGATAACTCTGTTCCTTCATCCACTTGAATATGAAAGCCTGATTGCATAGCCAAAGTCATTAAACCTACGGTCTTTAATACAAGGGTTTTTCCCCCAGCATTAGGCCCTGTAATAATAAGGCTTCTAAAGTTTGTACCCATTTCTAAGTTAAGTGGAACCACTTTGCCTTCTAAGAGAGGATGCCTGGCACCTACCAGGTGAATCACTCCATAATCATTTAAGCGTGGGGCTCTTCCATCAATAGCTAGACTGTACTTGCCTTTGGCAAAAATCATATCATATTGTCCCATGATTTCCACATTATTTTTTAAGGTAGCTAAACTTTCATAGACAAGCCCAGTGAGATAACTTAATACCTTATAAACTTCTACTTCCTCCTCTAGCTTTAAGCTTAAAAGAGCCAGAGCGGGTTTACTTACACTTTGCGGTTCAATAAAAACTGTTTTATTAGAGCTCTCGATCACCGTTCCTTCTATCTTGTTTTTATAGGCTGCCTTGATAGGAATGGTTAATCTTCCTTGCCTTCTGGAAACAAAAAACTCTTGGATATAGGGTTTATTGTGAGGATTTTTCAGGAATTTATCTAGTTTTTCTTCTACTTCTCCTTCTGCTAAGAGGATATGTCTTCTTATTCTCTTTAACTCACTACTGGCACTGTCTTCTACTCGATGATTACGAATGGCCCCTTCAATTTCTTCTTGAATATGAGGAAGTTCTTGTATCCCTAGGCTATAGCCTTGAAGGGTGGGTGCATAAAAGGCTTTATCTTGCATATAGCCTTTGATCTTTTTACAGCCTCTTACAAAGGCTGCCACATCACTTAAACCTTCTGCATCTAAAATCATATCTTTTTCAACCCTATCTATAAGCTCTTCAATAGGAACAATGCCTTGTAAGGGAATGGTTCCTGAATGCATGATAAGGGCTTTGGCTTCTGTCGTTTCTAATAATCTATTTTCTACAACCCCTTTATTTCCACTTGGGGTAA
>JAEYNQ010000210.1 GCA_023412455.1 Bacillota bacterium | reverse complement strand
CTATTATTGCCGTTACTGCTGATGCCACTGAAAGTACTTTTATTAAAGCAAAACAAAGTGGCATGAGTGACCTGACAACTAAGCCCATTGACTTTAGAAATCTTATTGAGCTTCTAAAAAAATATTTGCCCTATACTACTAGCAATAAAAAGGGGGACCCTATAGATTCTACGTGGCAAATAAGCTTTGCACAGCAATTAAGCACTCCTTTAGTACAGCCTGAATCGTCTCTTTGTGCTATTCATTATAACTTTACACTGTATGCTCAACTTCTAGAACGTTTTATCACGACTCATCATCTAGATATCAAACGCCTACAATCCTTTTTAATGGTTCATGATTTAAAGGAAGCCACCTTGCTTCTCCACACTTTAAAAGGTGTAGTAGGTCACTTAGGTGCTTGTATCCTTTTTGAGGAACTTGTTGAATTTGAAACTTTCTTAATGGCCTCTCCTAAACCTCCTCAAGTTCAACTTTGGTCTTTTTATACCTCTATAGAAGAGCTCTATAAAAATACTTTAAAAGATCTCCAACATATCTTAAGTCAACTTAAAGCAGAGGGTTATTTACCCTCTCCTATAGATTTAAGAAGTTCACACCCAGACTCACAAAATTCGGTAACCCTATTAACTACTTTACAACACTATCTTGAGGAAGGAGATCTTACTGCTTTGACTTATCTTGACACGTATAAAGCAAATATACGTGCTGCTTTTTCAGAAACTGATTTTCAACTATTAGAAGATTATATAAAACAGTATGACTTTGAGCCCAGCTTTCTCTTAATCAATCAAGTCTTACACCCCACCCTACCCACTTCATCTTTTTAAGGAGGAAACACCTATGTACACTATTTTATTAGTGGATGATGATGCAGCTATTCGTTTCATTTATACACGTTATACTATTTGGGCACAATGTGGCTTTCATATTAAAGCCCTTGCTAATAATGGCAAAGAAGCCCTTGAGCAACTTGAGACCACTACCTTTGACCTAATAATTACAGATATTAAGATGCCTATTATCAATGGGTTAGAACTATTAGAGCTTATTCGAGCAAGGGGGGATCAAGTACCTGTTATACTAGCTAGTACTTATAATGAATTCGAGTATGCACAGCAAGGGCTTCGTCTCGGTGCTACTGATTATATTCTTAAGCCTGTTTATGAGACAACGCTGGCACCTCTTCTAACTAAGGTTAAGGAGTCCCTAGATAAGCAAGCCTTATTACTTCAAAGAGAACAGCTTACTTCTTCTAAAATAGAAGAAGGACTAAGCATCTATATGCCTCTTGAGGACATCCACCAGCTTATTGAACTTTTTACAACCTTAAATCCTCAGCTTAACCAGCAACTTGAGCTTTGCTATCATAAAGCGATCAAGCTGTTTGGATTAGGTTCTATCAAAATAATTCTTTTTTTAGAACATGTTATAAACAAATTTTGGGATGGTCTTTACACCTCATTTAATTGGCTAAAGCTCATTGAGCCCCCTCCACCCCAACAATCTCTTCATGAATTTTCTTCTCATGAATTGGAACTTAAATTTTATGAAATTATTTTTTCCATGCAGCAACTGATTATTAAATATCACCTCTCTCACCAAAATAGTGTGGTTCATCTAGCTTGCAGCTATTTAGCTGAAAATCTTACAAAACTACCTTCTATGCAAGAGGTTGCAGATGCACTTGCTTTAAATAAAGATTATTTTGGCAAGCTCTTTAAACAGCAAACAGGTATTTATTTTAACGACTATGTTCAAAAACTAAAAATGGAATATGCTAAAACCCTACTTTTAACGAGTAATCATAAGATTTATGAAATAAGTGAGTTATTAGGCTATGGTTCTACGGATTACTTTTGTAAACTTTTCAAAAATTATACAGGCATGACACCTATCCACTATAAGAAACACCTCTAATTTTTATAGGAAAATATCTACTTTCTAGGGTTTTTAATCTATTTAAATTGGGTTATCCTTAATACATAATTATTTCATCTCGTTTTACTTGAAATGATAAACGATATCGTTGAGTAGCAAAGGGGCTGTAAAACTAATCATCGTAAGATGATGTTTTATAGCCCCTTTTATTTTTTACACTAGAAAGTTTCTGGCCAAAACTTCTTAGTGACTCTAACCCAAATTGAAAGGTGGTATTTCTATGAAAATAAGCTATAAAAAATTTTTAAGTGGCGTGTGTTGTTTCTTAATCGCTTCAAGTTTAATGACAGGATGTAGCTCCAAACAATCTTCCAATACAAATAACACATCAACGCCCAATAATTCTACTAACCGTGACACCATTAAGGTAGGTATTCTCCACTCACTAAGTGGTACTATGTCCATTAGTGAACCTTCTTTAAAGGATGCTGAAATTATGGCCATTGAGGAAATCAATGCCAAAGGTGGTGTTTTAGGTAAACAAATCGAATATATCATCGAAGATGGTGCTTCAGAACCTAGTATCTTTGCTGAAAAAGCAAAAAAACTCCTTCAACAAGATCAAGTAGCAACTCTTTTTGGCTGTTGGACCTCTGCAAGCCGTAAAACTGTTCTACCTGTTGTAGAAGAATATAATGGTTTACTTTGGTACCCCGTTCAATATGAAGGTATGGAATCTTCTCCAAACATTATGTACACAGGTGCTGCCCCAAACCAACAGATCGTTCCTGCCATTGAATGGTTGGTAAAAAATGAAGGAAAAAAAGTCTTCCTTCTTGGTTCTGACTACGTCTTTCCTCGTACTGCCAATACCATCATCAAAAAACAATTAGAAGCTTTAGGTGCTGAACTTGTTGGAGAAGAATATACGCCCATGGGACATACGGATTACAGCACCATTATTAATAAAATTAAAGAAGCTCAGCCAGACTTTATTTTCAATACTTTAAATGGCGACAGTAATGTTGCTTTCTTCAAGCAATACAAAGATGCAGGCATTACACCTGAAGATATCATGACTTGTTCTGTAAGTATTGCCGAGGAAGAAGTCAGTGGTATTGGTACAGAATATATGGAAGGTCATCTCGTATCATGGAACTACTATCAAACAACAGATACGCCTGAGAATAAGACTTTTGTAGAAAACTATAAAGCCAAATATGGCGCTAATCGTGTGACGGATGACCCTATTGAAGCTGCCTATATCGCTGTTTATCTCTGGGCTGCTGCTGTTGAAAAAGCTGGTTCAACAGATCTTGCTGCTGTTAAGGCCGCTGCTAGCGGACTTGAATTTAATGCCCCTGAAGGTCTGGTAAAAATTGATGGTGATAATCAACATCTTTATAAGCCTGTTCGCATTGGTGTGATTAATAAGCAGGGGCTTATTACAGAAGTTTGGTCAACTGACTCTACGGTGAAACCCGATCCTTATTTATCAACTTATGATTGGGCTGCAGGTATTGCAAACGAGTAATCCATTAAGAAGAGGGGCATACCCCTCCTTCTTATCTTTCTTCAATATAAAAATATGAAGGCTATTCATCCTTAAAGGGAGGTAAACTTATGGATACCTATATTATTCAAGTCTTAAATGGCATTAGCTTAAGCTCTATTTTACTTCTTACTGCTTTAGGCCTTTCTATTACCTTTGGACTTATGCATGTCATTAACATGGCTCATGGTGAATTCCTTATGATTGGAGCATACACCACCTATGTGGTTCAAAACATCTTCAAAGCCTGTATGCCTGAGGGGCTTTTTGACTTATATTATCTTTTCGCCCTTATATTCTCCTTTATTATTGCTGCCTTAATTGGCCTTATCTTAGAAGCTACTATTATCAAACATCTCTATGGTAGGCCTTTAGATAGTCTTTTGGTGACTTGGGGCATTAGTCTCGTCCTCCAACAAGCTGCACGCTCTATTTTTGGTACACCTAATGTAGAGGTAAAATCACCCTCTTTTTTAAATGGTGGCATTGCTCTCACCCATACCATTGCTTTTCCTATTAAACGTCTCTTTATTATTGCTCTTGTTATTGTCATTTGCACCAGTATTTATTTTATACTTTATAAATCTAAAAGTGGACTAAAGGTACGTGCTGTTATGCAAAATAGAAAGATGGCGTCTTGTCTTGGTGTACCTACTCGCCAAGTAGATGCTTACACCTTCGCAGTAGGATCTGGTCTAGCTGGCATTGCTGGATGTGCCCTTACACTGCTTGGTTCTATTGGCTCCAGCCTAGGAACTAACTATATTGTTGATACTTTTATGACTGTCGTTCTTGGTGGGGTAGGTCGCATAGCCGGCACGGCTTTCGGTGCACTTTTTATGGGTATTGGCAATACTACTCTAGAATTCATGACCAATACCTCATTAGGTAAAGTCCTTATCCTAATGGCTGTTATCACTTTTTTACAATTCAAGCCAAAAGGTATGTTCACCATTAATAGTCGTTCATTAGATGAATAGGAGGTGTACTATGACTATTAAACATAAACTCTCATCCCTTCCCTGGGAAAAAATAATCATTACGCTTACTTTTATTTTTCTAGCTATGGCCCCCTTCTTCTTATCTGATTTTCGCACCAACCTATTAGGTAAATTCATTTGTTACGGGATTATTGCTCTTGGTTTAGATCTGCTTTGGGGATATACAGGTATATTAAGCCTTGGGCATGGCATCTTTTTTGGACTAGGTGCTTATTGTATGGCTATGTATCTTAAACTAGAAGGCTCCGGGGGCAAATTAGTTGACTTTATGAAATGGAGTGGTCTTGAAAGTCTCCCTAACTTTTGGAAGCCATTTGCCCAGCCTAGTTTTGCTCTTATTATGGTTATTTTAGCACCTACTTTACTTGCTCTTATAATAGGTTTTCTCACCTTTAAAAACCGTATAAAAGGTGTATACTTTTCTATTCTTTCACAGGCTATTGCCATTATTGCAACTGTTTTGCTAGTAGGGCAACAAGCTTATACGGGAGGGTCTAACGGCTTAACTCATTTCAGCACCATTTTTGGATTTAATATCGTTAATCCTCAAACAAAACTTGGCATTTACTATACCAGCTTGCTTTTTTTAATTCTTGCCTATCTACTTTGCCAATTTCTAATTAATAGACGTATTGGAAAAGTACTCCTTGCTATACGGGATGGAGAAAATCGTGTTCGTTTTTCTGGTTATAATCCCACTAGCTATAAAGTATTTATTTACTGCTTATCTGCTGCACTTGCTGGTATTGCAGGTGCCCTATATGTTCCACAAGTGGGGATTATATCACCTAATGAAATGAGTGTCACTTCTTCTATTGAAATGATTATCTGGGTAGCTATTGGGGGAAAAGGAACCTTAGTGGGCGCTATTCTCGGGGCACTCCTTGTAAATGCTTCTAAAACATTGGTGAGCGAAAACTTTCCTGAAATCTGGTCTTACTTTATCGGTGTTATTTTTATACTTGTCATGCTCTATATGCCTAGTGGTCTAGCGGGTGCCATCCATACCTTTAAAGAATACCTTAGAAAAAGAAAACTCAAACTAGAAACGCAAAAAGAGAGCACTATTAAAGCCACTACCCTAAAGGAGGAGGTATAAACAATGAAACCTATTTTAACTTTAGATAATATAACGGTTACTTTCGATGGGTTTAAAGCTATCAAAAATGTCAATACAGCCATCCATGAAAATGAAGTCCGTTTTTTTATAGGACCTAATGGTGCTGGAAAGACTACTCTTCTAGATGTTATTTGTGGGCGTACCCATCCTTCAGAGGGGAAAGTCCTTTTTCGTCAAGTCACCCAAAATCAAGACCTTTGCAAAATGAGTGAACATGAAATCGTACAATTAGGAATTGGTAGGAAATTTCAAACCCCTTCGATCTTTCCTGGCATTACAATTCAAGAAAACATGGAATTAGCAGCTATGAAAAAACACTCCCTCTACTCTTCTATTTTTGGGAACCTCTCAAAAGAAAAATACGAACGGATTCAAGAAACTTTACAAGAAATTGGTTTATACGATTTACGCTACTATTTACCTACTAGACTTTCTCATGGGCAAAAGCAATGGTTAGAAATCGGTATGCTCTTTGTATCAGAGCCCAAGCTTATGCTCCTTGATGAGCCTGTGGCCGGTATGGGGCGCAAAGAAACAGAAAAAACCAGTGAGCTTATTAAACGCATTTCCAAAGAATGTACAGTGGTAATTGTTGAACATGATATGGAATTTGTAAGGGCTTGTTCAACGGATGTTACTGTTTTACATGAAGGCGCCATTTTAGATGAAGGTAAGATGACAGATGTGGAGAATAACCAAAAGGTTATAGATGTTTATCTGGGTAGAGGAGGTGATGTCGGTGCTTAAAATAAATCAGTTAACTGCAACCTATGGTGAAGGTTTAGTCTTACAGGGTATAGACCTAATTGCACCACTGGGAAAGATCACTTGTCTTGTAGGAAGAAATGGTGTGGGTAAAAGTACCCTTCTCCGTAGTATCATGGGGCTTATAGATACACCTACTGGCTCCATCCTTTTAGACCAACAAGAGCTTATGAAGAAAACACCTTATGAAAGAGCTAGGATGGGGATTGGTTACGTACCTCAAGGACGGGAGATTTTCCCACAGCTCACCGTTTATGAAAACTTACTCCTAGGCTTAGAACCTATGAAAGGAAAAGGCAAAATAGATGAAAATATCTATGAACTCTTCCCTATTTTAAAGGATTTCTTAAGTCGAAAGGGTGGTGATTTAAGTGGTGGTCAACAACAGCAATTAGCTCTTGCACGTGCCCTTGTTTCTCATCCTAAAATCTTAATTTTAGATGAGCCTACAGAAGGCATTCAGCCCTCTATTATCCAAGACATTGGTCGCATTATTAAAAAGCTTTCTAAAGAAACCCAGCTTACGATTTTCATAGTTGAGCAATATCTAGAATTTGTTTTGGAGGTTGCTGATTATTACTATGTTATGGATAAGGGACGTATCATTCTAGATGGTGATATAGCCCATGCTGATACGCACCTTATTCAAAGTAAAATTTCAATTTAATCACTATAAGGAGGTAATGCCCTATGCATTTAACACCAAGAGAAATGGAACGTCTTATGTTACATACTGCCGGAGAACTTGCGAAGTCACGCAAAGCAAAAGGTCTTAAACTGAATTATGTAGAAGCCATAGCTTATATTACTTCTGAACTCTACGAGTTGGCTAGAGAAGGAAAAAATGTAGCTGAACTTATGCATTTAGGCACTTTAATGCTCACAAGGGACGATGTTATGAATGGCGTTCCTGAAATGATTTCAGATGTTCAAATTGAAGCAACCTTTAAAGATGGCACAAAGCTTGTTACAGTCCATCATCCCATTCAATAAAGAAAGAGGTGTTTAGAGATGATCCCAGGTGAATTCCTATTAAAAGAAGATGTTATTGTGTGTAATAAAGGTAAAAAAACTATTACTCTATCCGTTACTAATTCTGACCAACGGCCTATTGCCATTGGTTCCCATTTTCACTTTTTTGAGATTAATAAATATATGCTATTTGATCGTGCTAAAACTTATGGGTATCGATTAGACATTCCCTCTGGTACTAGTCTTCGCTTTGAGGCAGGTGAAACCAAAGAAGTTCAGCTTGTTGCCCTTGGTGGTAATCAAATCGTCTATGGTCTTAATAATTTAACAGATGGGCAAGCTAATGCCCTTCATTATAATCGTTCCCTTGAAAAGGCACGTACTGATGGATTTCTTAAATAACCTATAAGGAGGAGACACTATGAGTCATATAATTGATAAAAAAAGTTATGTTTCAATGTTTGGTCCAACTGTTGGCGATAAAATTCGTCTTGGTGACACAGAATTATTTGTAGAGATTGAAAAAGATTACACAACCTTTGGTGATGAGCTAAAGTTTGGTGGTAGCAAGACCCTTAGAGATGGTATGGGACAAAATTCAGGAACGACTAATGAAGGTGGCGCTTTAGATTTTGTCATTACCAATGCGACGATTATGGATTACTGGGGCATTGTAAAAGCTGACATCGGCATTAAAGATGGGTATATTGTAGGCATTGGTAAAGCTGGTAATCCCGATATTATGGATGGTGTCCATCCAAAAATGGTAGTAGGAACTGGAACGGAAGCTTTAGCTGGGGAAGGTCTTATCCTTACTGCTGGTGGTATTGACACCCATGTTCACTACATTTGCCCTCAACAAATAGAAACGTCGTTATTTGCGGGTATCACAACTATGTTAGGTGGAGGGGATGGTCCAGCTGATGGTTCTTATGCAACGACTTGCACGCCAGGTCCTTGGAATATCAAGAAAATGTTAGAAGCTGCTGAAGAACTTCCTATGAATATGTGTTTTTGTGGTAAAGCAAACTCTTCTCAAAAGCCAGCCCTTATTGAACAAATTGAGGCAGGCGCTTGTGGCCTTAAGCTCCATGAAGACTGGGGAACTACACCAGCTTGTATAGATACTGCTTTAAGTGTTGCTGATGAACAGGATATACAAATTTGTATTCATACAGATACCATTAATGAAGCAGGTAATGTAGAAGATACTATTAATGCCTTTAATGGGCGTACAATCCATACTTACCATAGTGAAGGGGCTGGTGGAGGTCATGCCCCTGATGTTATGAGGGTCGCTGGCATTCCTAATGTTATACCTTCTTCTACTACACCTACTATTCCTTATACTGTTAATACCTTTGATGAACATTTAGATATGCTCATGGTATGTCACCACATGGATCATGCTATTCCCGAGGATGTAGCCTTTGGTAAATCACGTATTCGTAAACCAACTATTGCTGCTGAGGATGTGTTACATGATATGGGTGCCATATCCATTATTAATTCAGACTCACAGGCAATGGGACGACCTGCTGAGGTTATCACACGTACCTGGCAGCTGGCTCATAAAAATAAGCTTGAAAGAGGGCCCTTACCTGAAGAACAAGGTGTAGATCATGATAATTTTAGAGCTAAAAGATATATCGCTAAGTATACCATTAACCCAGCAATTGCACATGGCTTAGCTGATTATATAGGCTCTATAGAAGTGGGTAAATTTGCCGATCTTGTTGTTTGGAAACCCGAATTCTTTGGTGTTAAACCTGAACTTATTATTAAAGGGGGCATGATGATTGCTGCTAAAATGGGGGATGTTAATGCTTCCATTCCCACACCACAACCTGTTATTATGAAACCCATGTTTGGTGCCCTTGGCAAAGCCAGAAGTCGTACGTGTATTACTTTTGTCTCTAAGGCAGCTATGGCAAAAGATATAAAAGGTCAGTTGGGTCTAGAAAAAATCGTACTTCCTGTTAGCAACTGTCGCCATGTGAGTAAAAAGGATATGCTTTTCAATTCTGCCACCCCCCATATTGAGATAAACCCTGAAACTTATGAGGTTTCTATCGATGGCCAAATCATTACTTCTGAACCTGCTACAGAACTGCCTTTAACTCAACTGTACTACTTATTTTAAAATACTAACTTCCAGAAAAAAACAGGGTAAATTGTTACCCTGTTTTTTATCTTAATATATACTGCTGAGGTAGCATCAAACTTAAGGTTGCCCCTTCATCCACTTTCCCTTCTATCCAAGCCCTACCTTCATGCCGCTCCATAATTCTTTGAATAATAGCTAGCCCCACTCCTGAACCTTCAAAAGCTTCTGTTGTATGTAATCGCTGGAATACTCTAAATAATTTTTCTGCAAATTGCATATCAAAGCCTACCCCATTATCTTGAATCGTAAAAATACCCCTATCTGATTCTTCTCGATAGCCTATATGTATCTTAGTCATTTCTTTTCCTCTAGTAAACTTCAACGCATTACTTAGTCCGTTTTGAATCAACAACTTGATCATTATCAGATCTCCCTTTATCAGAGGTAGTTCTTCTCTTGTATAGCTCACAGGCCTTTTAGGCTCTAAAAGCTGGAGCTCATTCATAACCTCATCTACTAGTTGATTCATATCTATCATGCACCCCTTCATTTCTTGGTCACACATTCTAGAAAATTCAAGAAGGCTTTCTACCATTTGAATGACTTCTTCTGATTTGTTTCCTAAAAACTCCAGTAACCTCACACCGTCTTCACTTAAATTCTTTTCATAGCCTTGTACTAAAAGTTCTGTAATTTGCTTGATAACATGAAGGGGTGACTTTAAATCATGTGACACAGTATAACAGAACTTGTTAAGCTCATCATAAGACTTTTTAAGTTTCCTAGCTTGTTTTGCCAGTTTAATATGATTATTGATTCGCGCTATAAATTCTACAGCATTAAATGGTTTAATAACATAATCCTGAGCACCTAATTCAAATCCTCTTTGAATACTTGCTACATCGTTAGAAGCCGTCATAAAGATAATAGCTATATCTTGCCACTTCTCTTCACTTTTTAAAATTTTGCAAACCTCAAACCCATCTAAACCTGGCATTTGAATATCTAATAACATTAAAGTAGGAGGATGTTGTTTCACTAACTTTAAAGCTGTTTGTCCATTATTAGCAATACGCATCTTATACCCAAATCCCTGTAATAATGCTGTTGCCACTTGAATATGTTCAGGCGTATCATCCACAATCATAATTTCAATAACTTCTTTATCCTCTTGTACCATTCTCTTTTTCCCCTTTTATATTGACTGGAATTTAAATCTGCCAATCCTTTTTCGTGTGCTCTTGCGAGAGTAGCCTAGATTTTTCTAGATTTAGGGGGACTTTTTTATCCGCAATAAATACGCCTATTAAAATCAAGACAGCACCACCTATTCCCATAAGAGAAAGTTGCTCCTTTAATACAAATGTAGCAGCTACCATTGTTGAAAATGGATTGACATAGATATAGTTATTGGTCACAACTGTGCCTAGCTTTTGAATGGCTTTATTCCATAAGACATAACAAATGCCACTTCCTAAAATACCTAAGTATAAAACACAAAACAAAAGACTTCCGTCATTGAGCATTGGTGCTATCAAAAATGGCCTACCTTCTAAAAGCCCAATGGGTAGCGCCGTTACAAAGCCCCATAGCATCACGCGACGGGTTAAAAGCAAACAATCATAGCTATGAATTTGCTTCTTGAGTAATACAGAATAACTTGCCCAACATAAAGCAGCCCCAATGGAGAGCATATCTCCTAAAGGATTAAGCTTTAAAATAACTGTTCCATTAAACACTACAAGGGCAACCCCTATAATGGCTATCAAAAATCCTAAAAAAATACTTGGTTTAAGTTGTTCATCTTCTAAGAAAAAATGGGCCAGAATAGCTGTAAAAATAGGCGCAGCAGCTACTAATATACTCACATTCGAGGCCATTGTATACGTGAGCGCATAGTTCTCCGTTAAAAAATAGAGAGTACACCCTAAGAGGCCTAAAACTAAAAATCGCATTTCTTCCTTCCTACTCAGTTTTAATACCTTAGGACGTAAAATCCATAAAACCCCATAAGCAATGGCAAACCGTATAAGCATAATTTGAACGGGTGAATAATAAGCCAACAAAAGCTTACTTGCTATAAAAGTTGTTCCCCATATAATAATGGTAAACAACGCTAAAATATGTGCCATTGATGTTGTAAGTTCTCTTTTCATCTTTATCCCCTTCATTCTATCTATTTTTAATATTATTACATTATACATTGCATTTTTCAAACAATAAATAGTTTCATTTTATACAAAAAAAGAAGCTGTCATGTCCTTTTTCTTTTCAGACTAGGCCATACTGCTTCTTAGCATTTTTTAATATATGTTTTTACTCTTTATCTATAGGCAAACTGACATCCATTTAATGGGGATTATTTGGTATATTCTTTAACCCATTTAATAATGTTTGTACGTACTTCATCCTTACAAGTAGCTTGGGTTAAAAGATCATTTCCATGAGGTGATTCATTAAGCTCTATTATTTTTTTAGGTGATGTAATGACTTGTTCAGCTATTTTTTTAGTGACATCTTGATAGTATTTTCCTAAAACATCATTCTTTGAATAGTAAACAAGAATTGGCACATGCTTTAATTTTTGAGTATCCACAACAGACTGATCCTCCTCAGATAAAGAGAGAATGACTGCTGTCTTTACCGTATAACCTAACTTCTCTTTACTCATAATTTGAAGCAGATCTTTTGCACCATGGCATCCACCAATAAATACTACATTGTTGGTATCTATGTTGGCTGCATATTTTTGTAAAGTATACTCAATAGCGGCTTCTACATTACAGGTATCCCAATTTTTCCAGGTCACATTAACTGCAAGGAAGCCTTCTTTTGACATTTGTTCTGGGAAATCACCCCATCCCGATTTATCAGCGCCACCATTGTGGGCAAAGAAAACAACTGGATATTTTTTGTCTTTTATCATATCCTTTGGTAAAAAAACATCTTGTTCTAATGAAAAATATACCTCAGTATTTGTTGCTTCTGGCTTTGCTACTTCTGTAGCTGCTGTTGCAGCAGGTGCTTTTTCTCCCTCCGTAGCTGCATAGACTAAACTACCAGTTACCGTCATACATGTGACCATAAACATTATTAAAATACCCTTTTTCATTTCTAACTCATCTCCTAATTTTTTTAAGTTTGTACTAAAAAAAAGCTTTATGAGATGATAATAATATTTACATCACCTTTATAAAATATAAAATACGCACAAAATATTAACATATATTCATTTTTATTTTATTAAACCATACTTTTTCCGAAAGCTTGTAGGGGATTCCCCATAGTGCTTCTTAAAACTTCGTATAAAGTTAACTTCTTCTCCAAAACCTGCCCTTTCATAAACTTCATAAATAGGTACCAAAGTGTTAGTAAGTAGCTTTTCGGCAATATTCAATCTGTACTTAATCAAATAGGCAATAGGGGTGTCACCTGTTAATTCCAGAAAGTAGTGATTAAGGGTATTGCGATTCAAATGAAATTGTAGCGTTAAATCCTTGATTGTCATTTTATTCATATAGTTGGCATGTAGATAATCTAAGATCTGTGCTATTTGCGTTACATCCTTATTAAATGGAATATAGTGTGTTCCTAGGTTACAAGTACTATATTTTTCTTGTAATAAAATGAGTATCTCAATAAGAATGGCGCGGCTTCGACACGGCCAAAAGGCATCTCTTTCCATACTTAATTCATTTTGCAACTTATTAAACTTTTGACATAATACTTGTAGCATTAAAATATCTACATTCATACCACCCGTATAAGTCTCTATTCTTTCTATAAAGGGAGTAAAAAAATATTTATCCTGATAAGAAGAAGTGGTATTATCTTCTGAATTATCGTTGGTATAGATATTATCAAGGGTTAAATTGGTATTTATCACCTCTGGCTCAAAATAAATGCTCTCTGCTTCATATGTGTATTGACTGATTATAGACACTTGATCTTGATGATTGAAACAAAGGACGCAAGGAGATGAGAACACCCCATCTTTATTATTTATTTTAATAATAACTGTTCCTTTTTTAATAAGTATAATTTTAAGGCACTCCTCGTCGGAGATCCTTTCAAATGTCTCATACTCCTTGCAAGCTATTTTTAAAACATAATTTTCGTAAAAACATTTACCTATTTTCCAATCGTCCATGTTTATACCCCTTAATATGAAGCTTATTTTACAATGTTTCTCCATTCATCAAGCTGTCTCTGCATTTCTGCTATCACTTTATCTGCTCCCGCCTCTTTAAACTCTTTTTCCATCTTTGGAACATTTGTATCAGGATCAATGAGTCCTGTCGCTAACTCTGGCACATATTTGTCATATACTGCCTGGCATACCTCTACCTCCTTGGATACTCTAGATGGATCAAAATGAAATCCTAAAAGCTTAGATTTAACGGTTTGCTTATTAAAGGCTTCTAGTTTGTTCCATATATCTGGATCTTGATTTTCATATACATTATTAATTAATTGATTCCCAAAAGCCCAACCTAAATCTACATTGTATCTATCCCAATTTTTTGTTTTTTTCATAATCTTTATATTTCCATTCTTCCCCACTACCTTATAATGAAGTCCTTCGATTCCAAAATTAATAAGATTAGTAAGTTCAGGATCTGTATATACCTGTTCTAACAACATCAGTGCTCGTTCAGGATATTTTGAAGTTTTTGAAATAGCCAACATACTCCCTGTTGGCATTTCTTTTTTCATATAAGGCTCTGTTAGAGGTATCCCTATATAATTATAGCCATAAATCATTTCTAAGTCTTGTAAGTGCCCAGGATAAAGCATTTCTACTATAGAAAAAGAGTTCTCATATCCATACATAGAATTGTCATCCGACCCATGTAAAGGGATATTTTCTCTTGCAAAACCCTTTAATCTATATTGATATATCCTATGATAGTAGTTGATAGCTTCCTCTGTTAAAAATGGATTGATAACTTTATAATCTGATGTACTCCATTTTACTGCTCCAGGTACATCATAGTCCATTATAGGTTCATATGGTAATAACTCTAAAGCATAATGCTTACAAGATAGCCCATTCATATGGGGTTCTTGCTTCTCTATTATTTCAAAGAATGGCTCCATATCTTTTAGTGATTTTACCTTGGATAAATCCATATGATATTTCTTTACTAAATCTTCTCTAACAGTTAAGCCATACTGTACCCCTCTTTGACGATTACAAGGAATAGTATAGAGCTTCCCATTTACCTCAGCTCCTTTTAAACACTCTGCACCTAACATAGCTTGTGTCTTTGGCGCATAAATAGGTAAAACTTCATCAAGGTTCCAAAAAGCACCCTTCGTTGCCCATTTATAGTAATCATTTGTCCAATTGGAGGTAAAACAAATATCAAAATTCTCCTTCTGAGTTATCATCATTTCCATCTTTTCATCATAATTTCCAAAATCATAACAGTTGAGCTTAAGGGTACAGTTTAGGTCTGTATGTTCTGCAATATACTTGTTTATTGCAGCTTCAACTATTTCTGTATCTTCCTGAGGACCGATTCCTGCATAATACCAGTTAATCTCTACTTTTTGACTTGTATCCACTGTCATCTCTTTCTGCTCAGCTGCAAAGCTACTCCCCTCGAAACTCAAAATACAACTTATTCCTAATGCAAATAAACTCCATCTACGTATACCACTATTAACCTTCATTGTATCCCCCTATTATAAAAAGTACTTTCATTGCTAGAACTCTCTCTGTTACTCTGGTATAGTCCTCTCTAGCTTCTTGATATCATTCCTTAATTACTTTATGTTCGTTCAAAAGAACCCTCTGTAAAACATCCTCTGTTTTAAGATAGTTTATATAGTTATTCTATATGCTGCTTCTAATATAGTCAATTAATTCTAAATATTTTAAACATAATTCGAGACTATTTTCGACTCTCTAAAACATTTTTAATATAGTAGCCTTAGATAAGAATCATTATCTGATTGATTTACTGGCAGCCTTAGATCAGAGCCATCAACAGCAAGTAATCTATACCTATTAAATAAAATCTTCTCATCACACTGTTTAGTCATTGCTCTAAAGATATATTCCATGGCTTGAGAAGATATTTTGCCTCTTTGAACAAGGGCGAAGCCTCAAATTCTTTCTTTCACCCATCACATACTACCATTTTCTCCCCCACGTGAATAGCCTCCAATAAAATAGCACCTACTCTATTTCATAAGTAAGCGCTACTACATCTTATTATATTCCATTATACTTTGTTGTATTATATCTTGGGCTTCTTGTTGCTCTTTATCTGACAAAATTCCATCATTAATATCTGTCCTTAATAAGTATTTCATCTTTTCTATAAATATAAGCTTATTTATTTTACTAACCTCTCTAATTGTAAATCCATGTAATAAGAGCTCCGGCAACTCTGGAATATTATCCATTCCATCTATAAACTCTATTAAGTTTTCTTCATATTTATCTGGCACACTTAATTTATAGATTTGCTCCTTCATTTACTTCACCACCTTCTTATAATCCATCTCTAATTTTTTAGCTATCTATCTATTTTTTTCATTGGTGTTACTATCCCATATACGATTAATAGCTTCTTCTGTAATGGTATACTAAACTTGTAACACCTTTATCTAATAGATTATATTATCTATATAGAAAAAGGAGAGGTTACAATACAACGATGAAGCCAAATCAGAGTATGATCTTATGCAAAAAATCAGAAAGTTATGTCAAGAAAAGACTGAATTAGAAAAAGATTCTATATAGACATTATTATAAGGATTCCCTTTTCTGCTGAAAGAATGGCTAAGTATTTCCAACCTTCGAGTGTATAAAATAATCTCTGTAAATAGCTTTCTATGATAATTAATTGTGGGCAGAAAGGCCACAGTATGGCGTTTCTACCTTAGCTACAATATAGCTTGCATATAAAGTGCATGTCAAGGGCACCCTCAGATGATGGTGTTTATTTTACCCTTGATATGTGCTTTTATGATATAAGGCTTTCAGTTATGATTATCAAATAAAACGAAGTGGTGACTATGTGAAGACATTCTTAAAGGACTGGAAACTTTGTAATGTACCAGTTGTGATATAGTCCATATTACTTTACTCAAAAAAATATTTTGTTTTCTTATCTACTTCGATGGCATATGATGTCACTCCAAAAACTGACTCCACCACACCACTTTCCATACACTTTTCTGGTATTCCTTTAAATATAAGCTGGCCTCGTTGCATAATAAGGATTTCATCAGAAATAGAAAGCGCCTGATGTAAATCATGCAATACAACAATCACTGTTTTACCCAGTTCTTTTAATTTATTAATCATGCCTAAAAACTCAGCTTGTGCTTTCATGTCCAAAAAAGTGGTTGGTTCATCCAACGCAACTATTTCACTATCTTGCGCTAAAATCATGGCGAGAAACACCCGTTGTCTAATTCCACCTGACAATGTATCCAGATTACAATTTTCATACTCTAACACACGGGTTTGCCTCATGGCTCTCTCAATCATTCTCCTATCCTCTTCTCTTGCTAGTCTGCTGAATCCCATATATGGAAATCGTCCATGCTCCACCATCATTCTCGTGGGCAAAGAAGGAATGTGTTCCCTCATTTGTGGAAGATAAGCGATTAGTTTAGCTCGCTCCTTAGGAGGAATACTAAAAATATTTTTCCTATCAATAGTTATCTCACCCTCTGCCAACTTGGCACTTTTGTTTAGTACTTGTAGTAGAGTCGTCTTTCCTGAACCATTTGGTCCAATGATTGCTGTGATTTTACCTTTAGCAAATTCTGTATCAAATCCCTTTATAATGGGCTTTTTCTGATATGCAATACTTACATTACTATACTTAAGCATTCACTCTTCTTCCTCCCTTCTTGCAACACAAAAGATACAGAAAGAACGGTCCCCCTACAGACGACATGATAATTCCAACAGGAAGTTCATAGGGAGCAACCAAAATTCTTCCAAGCATATCGCTCATAATAACAAAGCTACCACCAAACAACGCACTGGCAGGTATGAGACACCTATGATCATTTCCAAATATTTTTCTGCATATATGAGGTGCAATTAGTCCAACAAAACTGATCAGTCCTGCATAGCTGACAACAGCCCCTGCCATGGCACTAGATAATACCATTAAGATGAATCTTGTCCAATTTACTCGAAGTCCCAAAGAACGAGCCACTCCATCTCCTAAATTCAATATATTTAGTGACTTTGACATAACACACAGCAACGCAAGTGCAATGCATACCACACTGATAGGAATGACCAGTTTATCCATGGTAATACCTGATAGGGATCCAATCAAAAACGTGGTCACATTGATTGTTATATCTGTGTCTATTAACTTTATGGTATTTATTCCTGCACTTAGAAAACTGGATACTGTTATTCCTGCTAGTACAATCGTTGTCCTTGAACTATCTGACATATAGGCTAAGCCATAAATCAACAAAGTTGTCACCAATGCTCCAGCAAAAGCCATGATTGGCACCATCTTAAAATGCATAGGCCAGATGAGCATGGAAAGCATCACAGCAAAACCTGCGCCAGAATTCACACCAATTGTATTCGGACTTGCCAGAGAGTTGTTCATTACCCCTTGGAGAACAACACCCGAAGTCGCTAACCCTATACCTGCAACTAAACCAGCAAAAACACGGGGTATTCGAATAACCTTTATTAAAATAGCTTGGGTTGTACCAATATCTCCCCCCAAGAGAATATTAATAGTTTCCGCTAGAGTCACTTTTACGCTTCCTAATAAAACGCCTGCCAGTACCGAAGCAACCAGCAGGATAACAAGTGAACAAAGGATTAATAATTTATTTTTTCTCATATCCATCAAACCACTCTTCTTTAATTGTTTCATTGGGAATAGTACCCGTTTTGAAGCAATAGGAGGATAACTCCTTCAAAAAATTCCGTCTATCTTCATCTTTTTGAATTCTTTGCTTTGCTTCCTCTCTTATTTCCATTAAATAATCCAAAATTTGTTCAATGTCTGTTGGTAAATAGTCCTCTAAATGTTTACGAATTTCTATTCCAATCTGTGGACTGGCACCTTCCGTCGTTACTCCAACTGTTAATTTTCCTTTATGTAAAATAGACGGGAATATAAAATCACATTTATCAACTTCATCAACAACATTGATGAAGACACCTCGATTACGACACTGTTCACATATGCTTCTGTTATATGCTTCATCATTTGTCGCAACTACAACAAATGATGCACCGATCAAATCCGATTCCTGAAATTTTCTTCTTTTACAAATAACTTCTGTAGATCTTTCAAAATCAAATGGAATATACTCTGAAACCAGCCACAATATTGGGCCAAAAGGGAGTAGTTTATCCACTTTAAATAGGATTTCTTTTCGCATTGCATCTTCATCGGCGATAAGTATTCCCTTCTTTTGTTGTATATTTATATAAAATGGAAAATGGCTCATTTCTATCTACTTCTCCCCATATAAAATATTGGCAAGTTGCTCATATGCTTCTCCCCATCTTGCGTTAGGTTTTGTATTAAATAGATTTTTATCTAGTACATAGTATCTTCCTTCCTTCACAGCTGTAAGAGAATTCCATGCTAGATTTGACTGAAGAGACTTTTCTACAACAGAAAGTGCCTGCTCAGTATCCTCTCCTTGTGTGGTAACAAAAATGTAATCTGGGTTTTCTTCAATGATCACCTCAAAACTCAAATCCTCCAAAAGACTCCCATCAGAGTCAGCAATATTCACACAGCCAAGTTCCCTTAGAATCTCGGATCCTACATTTCCTTCGCTTCCTTTTGCTTTCACATTATCAGCAGAAGCTCTGAGATAAAGGATTTTAGGGTGACTCTCATCAGCAATTGAAATGGCTTCATCCACCTGTTCCTTCACTTTTGCTCCATACTTTTCATAATTTTCTTCTTTTCCTGTGATTAGTGTGAAAAGCTTAAGTACTCGCAAATAGTCATTAAAATTATTAATATCCAAATAGGCAACCTGAATGCCGGCTTGGGTAAAAACATCCTCCAATTCAACATGAGCTTGTAGATTGGAGCTTGCCAATATGAAATCCGGCTTTGATGAAATTAATAGCTCCAAATCAGGTTTTAATAGGCTTCCTGTATTAATTACAGTATCTGACAAATTCAAATCAAAATTGCTCCAGGTATCTTTAGAGGCTGCTACAATTTCTCCACCGGAAAGAATCCACACATCTGCCAAGCTTCCCATAAGTGCCGCAACTCTATTATTTCCTGAAACAGTAACTTCACGCCCTAAATCATCTGTAAATGAAATTTCAGTCCCTTGTATCAAATTTTCTTCTGCATTTGTATTATCTTGATAGCCGCTACATCCACTTAAAAGCCATACCATAAATAGTAACCCTATCACCGTTTTCTTAATATTTATCATGTTAATCTTTCTATATCCTTTGCTCTAATATATTCTGCTGCTCCTACTGCAGCATTCGCACCATCACTCACTGCCGTAACTAGTTGTCTGAGTTTCTTGGCTCTTACATCACCCGCAGCATAGAATCCACCTCGTTTCGTTTCTCCACTTTCAGTCGTTTCGATATATCCTGCCTCATCAACAATACCAAGCTCAATAATTGCATCTGTATTGGGTTCCATACCAATTTCCACAAAAACCCCCTGAATCTCAAGTTGTTGTCCATTTGATAATAAGATGCCACTAAGATTATCTTCACCAGTGATTTCTACTGGCGTTACAGATAAAATAGGCTCAATATTCGAAACTGAAAAGATAGTATCTACTAAAGCGTTGTCTGCTCTAAATTCATTCCTGCGATGTATCAAATAGACCTTGTCGCAGATCTTTGACAGATAAGCAGCATCCTCCAAGGCCGAATTTCCACCTCCTATTACAGCCACTTTTTTCCCTTGATAAAAAGAACCATCGCATAATGCACAAACAGATACGCCTCTTCCATAGAATTTCTCTTCTCCCGGAATCAGCAGCTTTCGGTGTTTAGCTCCTGCGCAATAAATAACTGTTTTTGCTTCATAGCAATTGCCATCTTCCAAAGCAATGCTCCAAATTTTATTTAGTTTCTGCTCAATACATAGGACATTGCCTTCATAAAAGGCTATACCATGATTCAAGGCATGTTGTCTGAATTTCTCGCCCAATTCATAGCCACTCATCCCATCAAGTCCAAGATAATTGTCAACTTGTTCCGTATAGGCAATCTGTCCTGTACCCTCGTACTCTTTCTCAATAACAAGAACAGAAAGATTTGCTCTCTTCGCATAGATTGCTGCACATAATCCAGCAGGTCCACTTCCGACAATAATTGTATCTAGCATATTTACACCTACTTCTAACCTATTTGTATTTCATGGATAGAAACACTTTTTTCAGAATGAATACCGAATGCCTTTAGAACCGGGTTTTCACTATCCATTAACGATAAAATGAGATATTCTGCCTTAGAATCATATGCAAGTCTTTTATCCTCCTCGGATGGCCTTGAAGGAGATTCCGGATGGGAATGAAAATTGCCAAGCATTTCATACCCCTTGTTTCTTGCATCTTTCACAGCCTGTAGTTGCTCCTTAGGATCCATTGAAAAATGCTCCTTGCTATTGTCTACATTCGTAAGCAAATAAACTTTTTTCACAGTTTTTATATCATCGTTTATCTCTCCTGCCAGAAGTCCACAGGCTTCATTTGGAAGTCCCTCTTTGCAATGGGCTAAGATTTTATTGTAATCTTCTTTTGCCAATTTTATAACAATGCTCATCAAAAAGTCCTGCCTTTCCTACCTTTTCATATCACATTCTGTTTGTTCATAATCGATCAGCTCTGAGATGGTGGGATTTTCTCCGCACACTGCACAATGATGATCTTTGGGTAATTTAATGGTATGAAATGCCATCTTGAGTGCATCATATGTAAGCAATTTGCCAGTAAGCAAATCTCCTTTACCAATAAGATATTTGACTGCTTCCATAGCCTGCAGGCTTCCGATCACACCTCCCATAGCACCTACAACACCAGCCTGCTTACAGGTAGGAACCGCATCTTTCGGTGGTGGATTCTTAAATACACATCGATAACAAGGCCCTTCCCCCGGCACATATGTCATGAGCTGACCCTTAAAACGAATAATTCCTGCATGTGAGAAAGGTTTACCTGCCATTACACAGGCATCATTTATCAAAAACTTAGCTGGAAAGTTATCTGTTCCATCAATAATAAAGTCATAATCTTTGATCAGAGCCTTTATATTGGATGAATCCACAAATTCACGATAAGTTACTACCTTTACATCCGGGTTAATGGCCTCCATTGTTTCTTTTGCAGACTGTACTTTTGCTTTACCAATATCTTTGGTAGAATGAATAATTTGTCTCTGAAGATTGGATAAATCCACTTCGTCCGCATCAATCATTCCAATCGTACCCACACCAGCGGCTGCAAGATACATTGCTGCGGGCGCTCCAAGACCTCCTGCTCCAATAATAAGAACTTTTCCATTAAGAAGCTTTTTTTGTCCCTTAGCACCAATCTCTTTTAAGATGATATGTCTTGAATACCTTTCAAGTTGCTCATTCGTAAATCCCACTAAAGTGTGCCCCCTCCCATGAAATACAAAAACTCAATATCATCTCCGTCTTTGATTAGTGTTTTATCAAAAATTTCTCGCTCAATAAATTCCTCATTGATGGTTACCGAAACATACAAAGGGTTCTCGACTTCCTCTTTCTCAATTAATTCATTAACAGTCATTCCATCCTGATATTCTTTTTTATTTCCTGCTACTGTAATCTTCATTGCTTTAATCTCTCCTGTTCAATAATAAGTTAATTAATTCTTCTTTCTTCTGCACCCCTGATACTCTTGAAGTTTCACTTTCTCCAATAAAAACCAGAAATGTAGGAACTGAAAGAATGCCGTATTTCTCTACTAAGTCCTTTTCAAAATGGGTGTTTACCTTATACACCTTCATTTTGCCTCCATACTCTTCCTCTATCTGCCCAATCACTCCTGCCATTTTTTTGCAAGTAATACAGGAATCAGAATAAAAATCTACCAGAACCGGCAACTCCTCGTGAATCACCTTCTCCTCAAAATCTTTTATTGAAATCCTTTCTGCCAAATTATTCACCTACTTTCTTTACAATCAGCGTATAGGTGCCATCTTCATTGGCATTTAGTTTTAGAATTTGGTGTCCTTCTTCCTTAATACTTCTTGGTACATTCTGAACTGGTTCACCGTCATTCATCCTAACTGCAAGAATCTGCCCTTCTTCAAGCTCCTCCAGTGCAACCTTTGCCTTCACAAAAGTAACGGGACACACAACATCCGTTATATCTATCTCCTCATCCATTATGTACTCAGCCATCATAAGCCTCCTTTAATTCCTCATATAATTTATCCTTACCTACTCGATCTATTGTAAAATTGAATCGTTCGCTAGGATTTCCATGATCAGCAAAGAATTGAATCGCTGCATCTGTAACTCTAAAAAGCTGTTCTTCAGATGTGATCAAAGGAAGGGGATACTCACCCTTTCTGATACTATTGCCAAAGGTTCCACCAAAAGAAACCAAAAATGTTTGCTGAACATCCCATGCATTTGTTGGACACGATTTTTCGCAACGTCCACAGTAATTACATTTCTCCTCTTCAACTTTTACAACGCCTTCTTCAATAGTTATCGCACCTTCCCGACATACCTTTTTACATAATCCACAATGAATACATGCCTCTCTCATCCAAGTCACCTTGGAAGCACCTTTAATTCCCACGTCATTTTCTTCTGCCTTGAGACAATTATTCTGACATCCTGTTACGCCAAACTTAAACTTATGTGGCAATTCTCTCCCGAAATATCTCTCATCAAGTTTTTTTGCAATAGCGTAAGCATCAATATTACCACTTGGGCATATTAGGTTTCCCTGACAGGCCGTAACTGTTCTTACTCTTGGACCACACACACCTGGTCTCAAATTTCCCTTTGCCAGTTTATCCTTTACCTCATCGCTATCCTGTAATTTAATAAATGGAATTTCTATACCCTGTCTTGAGGTAAGATGAACATGACCATCTCCATATTTTTCTGCAACTTCTGCTATTATTTTTAGATTTTCTGCCGTTAGCGTTCCCCCAACTACTGCTAGTCGAAGTGAAAAATTATCTTTTTGCTTCTGACGCATAAATCCACCCTTTTTTAATGTTTCGTAATCAACACTAGCCATATAGATCTCCTTAAATTGTTTTTTTGATTGCCTGTTCAAAATCTGCTTTTAAATCCTCGATATCTTCAATTCCTACACTGATTCGTATAAGATCCTCGTAAACGCCTGTTTTTTTCTGTTCCTCCTTTGAAAGGTGCACTGCAATAGTGGAAGCAGGATGGATAATCAAAGTCTTTGTATCTCCAATATTGGATAAAATATAGGGAATAGTTAATGCATTGATGATTTTATAGGCTCTTTCTTTGCTTCCACAACGGAAGGTTACAATGGCACCAAAACCATTTTGGAATTGCTTTAAAGACAACTCATGGTATTTATTGTTTTCAAGTCCCGGATAATTTACATCAATATCACAATCCAATTGCTCCAGAAACCTTGCCAGCTCCAATGCATTGTTGCATTGATGTTTCATTCGAAGCCCCAGTGTTTCCATTCCTAGAATATTAAGAAATGCATTTTGAGGTGAAAGACACCCTCCCAGATTGCGAAAAATATCATTTCTGAGTCTAGCGATGTATCCAAAATTACCAAATTTTTTATAATTTTTCATCATTGGGTATTTATCATCGAACTTAAATTTCCCAGACCATGTGAGTACGCCACTAATGGCATTACTATTTCCATTGATGTATTTCGATGATGAATGAATCACTATGTCTGCTCCAAGTACAATAGGCTGTATCAAATACGGTGTTGAAACTGTATTATCGATTACAAGTGGAATGTTATACTTATGTGCTACTTCTGCAACTGCCTGAATATCTGTCACATCCAACTTAGGATTACCAATCGTCTCTGCAAATATAAGCCTTGTCTTATCATTAATCAATTTCTCATATTCTATTGGCTCATTATGCTCAACATACAACGTATGAATTCCTAGCAATTCTAGATCGTCAAATAGCTCAACAGTACCTCCATAGAGTCCTGTGGCAGCAACTATTTCATCTCCTTGCTGCAAAATGTTAAGCAGTGCTGCACTGATTGCAGCCATCCCCGAAGAGCATGCAACACTCGCCAAGCCTTTTTCTAAATATGTCATACGTTGCTCAAAGGCATCTACCGTTGGATTACTAATTCTCGTATATGCAAATCCACTTGCTTTGTTGGTAAATACTTTTTCAATAGCCTCTGCCTTTTCAAAACGAAAGGCACTACTCTGATAAATAGGTGGATGGGTTGCTCCTTCCGGATTCTTAGTATCTATACCATGAAGAAGTGATGTGTTAAATCCTATATTTTTCATATTATTATCTTCTTTCGACGTTTTCTTCTCTTACTCTTTTAATGGTTTAGTAGCCTTTCTATCGTAATATACGCCTATCATAATGTCTAATACACGTTCATTAGAGCCCGCTATAAATAATAGCTATAGTAAATTCACTCGAACATAATGAATTTGTTCGAGGGAGTCTTCATTAGCTTTTATTATTTCACCGTGATCAGTTCCGGCATTTTTAGCTCCAACACACGCGTATCGTAAAAATCCTTGATATCATATGCTTCTTTAAAACGCTTGTGAGCAAATGCCCATTCGTTTATTTCCTGAAGGTGTTCATATCCTTCTTGAGACAGACCTACTCGACAATTAAATGCTTCAATATTTGTTTTAACATCCTCTTTTGCCGCTCCAGTCTTAGAAGCAATTATTTCTGCAGATTTTTCAGGGTTATTTTTAAGATACTCTGCTGTTTCCTTCAATGCCGCCAAATAGTCTGCTAACAGTTCGCCATTCTCATGGATAAATGATTCAGTTGCTAATAGGTAGGCTCCTGTCTGTATCCCCAAATCCTGACTGGTTGCGGCTAGCTTCCACCCAAAATCTTCAATCTTTGAGCCAGTGGCACCATTAGCATAAATCGCAGAGGCTTCATTTTTTTGTACAAGAGCCAATTGTGTTTGCACAGAATCCGTATTGAGTAATTTTTGATTTTCCTCTGAAATGCCTATATACTCTATGGCTTTTATCACATAGTAATCACTTACTGTACCAGTATGCGTAATGAATCCTTTTGTACCATCCATTTTCTTCAAATCATCTGCATATTCTGGAGCAACATAAAGGCCTCCGTTCTGCACATCTCCACCTGTCAATTCAGAGAAAATCTTTAAGTCAGTATCATGTAGTGTATTACCAATTCTATTTACAGTAGCGTAATCTGCCATCATTCCTACAGATGCTGTACCATTTACAATGGCATCAATTGTATAAATTCCTGCAACATATTCTGTTGTCCTAAGGTCAATGTTGTGCTTTTCAAATATCCCTTGATCTTTTCCAACAATTGCAGCATAGTAGTCAAGTTGCCCGGTCATTACTGCTTGATTCAACACTCTAAGTCCAGAGCTTTCTCCATTTGCTTCTTTCTTATTTCCACAACCTGTCAAAGAAGAAACTACCATCAATAAAATGAAAGCTGTAGTCACTATTTTTTTTCTTTTCTTATTCATAACCAACTTCCTTTCTCGTAGAATTATTTCAATTACTTTACTCCAAATCTGTGCAGATAAATACACCCTAACTTGTTAATGCATCTGTCACAGGCAAAACCAATTAATGCCAAAGTCAATATTCCTGCAAATGCCCATCCCGTTTTATAGTACATCTTTGAGCTATTAATCAAATATCCCAATCCATTATTCCCAACCAGCATCTCTGCTGCCACAACACAGGTAAATGATCCACCCAGCCCCAGTCTGACTCCAGTAAAAATATTCGGTATGGCAGATGGAATGACCACAGAAAAAAAGACTTTGATTCTATTTGCCCCCATACAGCTTGCAGCCTCAACCAACGATTTGTCAGTGGTTGCAACACCGGCAATTGTATTGATCAATAGAGGGAAAAAAGCTGCGTAAAAAATCAAAGCAACCTTAGACTCTTCCCCTACACCAAACCACATGAGAAAAAGCGTAGTAAGAGCAATTGCAGGAACAAATCGTATAAAAGATAATATGGGTTCTACCAAAACTTTTACTGATTTAAAATTTCCAATCAAAAGACCAATTGGCACGCCTACCACTACAGACAACACCCATCCTCTTACGACTCGACTAATCGATGAAACAATATCACCTCCCAGTCGACCATCCTCAAGTAATTCCTTCACTGAACGAATTGTTTCATACGGACTTGGCAAAAAGTATTCATCATATACCAAAGATCCCATTCCCCAAATGGTAATGACAATAATCCAGGAAAGAATGCCATATTTCATTAACTTTTTCATAAAACTGCTCCTCTAAATATAATATAAATTTCCCGTATCTAATCCTGAATTAACCACTATATCCGTACTGTTATCATCAAAAACATACAATTTCCTAATGAGCACCTTGATAGGATCTCCCGTATTTATTAACTCACCATCCAGATTCATATTGGCTCTGATCACAATTCCTTTTACCTGAAACTTAATTTCAAAATAATCACCGCGAAAGGCAACCTGATCTACCACAGAATCTTCAAGAATAGAGGCATGTTCGTAAAACTTCTTTTCTTTCACTTTATAAATCTCTACAAATCCAGGACGAATAACAGCAGATAAATGGGCTGATATATTTTCAAACCCTTTTAACTTATTGCATTGGGTAATTATTTCAGACTGACCAATAAATTTTGCAACAAAAGGTGTTTTTGGATTGAGGTATATTTCATCAGCTGAACCAATCTGTTCTATTCTCCCCTTATTTGTCACAATAATTTCATCCGCTACCTCCATTGCCTCTTCTTGGTCATGGGTCACAAATATACTCGTTACACCAAGCTTATCAATGGTCTCTCTAAGCCATGTTCTAAGTTCCTTTCTAACCTTTGCATCAATTGCCGCAAAGGGTTCATCCAATAGCAAAACTTCAGGTTCCGGAGCTAAGGCTCTTGCTAACGCTATACGTTGTCTCTGCCCTCCAGAAAGCTGATTGGGAAATCTCCTTCCAACATCAGGAAGCCCAACTAATTCCAATAGTTCATGTACTCTATTTCTTATAAACTTTTTATCCTTTTTTGCAATTTTTAACCCATAAGCAATATTTTGTTCCACAGTTAAGTACGGAAAAAGTGCATAGGATTGAAAAACAAAACCTATTTCTCTTTTTGAGGGAGATAATCCATTGACATTAACACCATGAATATAAATATCTCCGCTATCCTGTTTTTCGAGCCCTGCCAAAATACGAAGGATTGTTGTCTTTCCCGATCCGGATGGTCCTAGTAATGCAACCATTTTACCCTTTTCTACTGAAAAACTTACATTTTTGGATGCTTCAAAATCACCATATGATTTATCTATATTTTTAAATTCAATCTGCATAGTCATTCAAATCCTTTTTATCCACTGAAGCAACACAAAAATCAACTCTTTCCTCCTGTTCAGCGTCTCCTCCTCCAGTCATTCTCTTAGCATTTGGATTCACTCCATCAACAATCGTTTTATTTGCAATGATAGTTCCGGCTCCCGGCACCTTAAACGTCTCAACATTTAATGGTTCAATAGACACCTCTATTGGCCTCTCTAATTGAGGAACCCACTCGTAAGGAACTCTGTAAGCACGATAAACCATGTTGTTCTTGAAACGCTCAAACATCGTGTTAAAGTATGGATTGATAAATTCCCACACAATCTCATGCTCAGGAGTAACCTCTATTAATCTACCATCTGAGCCCTCTGTGATTAACGTATTTCCATTTGGTAGGCGCTGTGCTGCAGATATGTAAGAACTATAAAACTTACTCCCATCTGTAAATAGGAAAAAACCTGCTTCAAGTGGCGTATACTGCCATACGATTTCTAATGTAATAGGATCAAACTCCAACACTCTAGAATAGTCTCTGTGTGCATTATTCACACCTGTAAGAGAGGTTGGATTAGGTGTCCCATATCCTCCCTCTCCACCATTATCAAATACCAAGAAATTTCCTTCTCCCGGCAATCCCTTTGGAATCATATGAAAATGATGTTGCCCAATAATCCATCCAAGCTTCTTTAATTCAGGAGAGGCATTAAAATCTGGCCCCAAGCGATAAACAACCTGACCCGTCTTTTTGTCAATAATTCCTAAAATGTTAGAATTTCTCGCATCAAAAATAATATTATCCGGTGCAAATCTCTCATCGCCATTGTCATAATAACGATTTGGTCCCAGGGTGCTGATGGAATTGATGTGCATCCAGTCCCCACCTGCTTCACCATGTAATCCTGGATTTCTATAAAGTGCATTTCTTGCAGCTTCATCAAAGCCTAATTCATCAAAATGATCAGATGCCCTCCAACTCCAAAGAATCTTTCCTTCCCAATCCACTTCTATAATCTTATCATCAATCAAATTTTTATCTGAAATAGCATGATTATATAAGTTCTCATGTGTAAGAATCAGTGTATTACCATGATCCGTATAGGGTGCACTCCCCGGTGCATAATATCCGGTTGTTGAGCCCTCTCTCTGAAAATCATGATGCTGCCTTGCTTGATAAGATGGTTCCTGTCCGTGATCTTGAATTAACTCGGTATGATCAAACTTCCAAACTATATGACCTTCCCAATCTACTTGAACCAAGTCTAATTGATCCTGAAATGCTAGCTTACTCTTTCTGGCCCCTGTGGTTCCAAAAACCTGTCCTCCCGGAAGTAATTTATTGGGGAAACCACCAAGTCCTGCCCATAGTTTCACCTCGTTGCCATTCATATCTACCAATAGTGCTCCCTTTGATGAGGGATACAACGTATAGCCATTAAATGCCTTTTCTTTGTTATAAATTAATGTTCCTGTTGGAAATACACTTGGATAACCCATTTTATAATCCTCCTAAAATATCGTCGATAACAAGCGGATGCGTATAGCCGTTCCTGCTTTTTACTAACTCTCCATTTTTAAAAAACATCACTGTAGGTGCAGCCATTATTTGATATTTTTCCACTAATGAATGGGCTTCCAATACGTTCACTCTATAAAAAGAAGCCTTTCCATTATATTTATCCATCAAACTCTGCACCCCTGTCAGTGTCTTAATACAGTGAGGACACTGAGGTTTTTCAATAATCACAACACTCACATGATCCTTCTGAATTTCTTCATTAAATTCGTTTTCCTTTATCTCTTTAATCATCCTATTAATCCACCTTGTACTCAGCATTAAATAGTGAAGTAGACAGATATCTATCTCCTGAGTCTGGAAGTAGCGTAACGATCACTTTTCCTTCATTCTCAGGTCTATTGGCAAGTAGGGTTGCTGCCTTTAGTGCAGCTCCTGATGAAATACCTACCAAAATTCCTTAGTATGGGTACTTACTTACCAGTGCTTTCATTCTATTCAAACGGTATAACCGCGCCTTCATATGTATCTGTAATATACTGCTTGATTTCATTAGACTTCAAAATTTCCACCAATGCCTTAATGCCTTGGTTATTCTCATTGCCTTCTTTTACAGCAATAATATTTACATAGGTTTTAGCTGCTTCAGAATCTGACCACTCATACACAAGGGCATCCTTGCTTACCACATATCCGGCCTCTAAAGCATAGTTTCCGTTAAGGACTACATATGCAACCTCTGAAACAACCCTAGAAACCTGGGCAGCCTCAAGTTCCTTAATCTGAATGTTATGAGGATTTTCTGCAATATCGTTTACTGTTGCTGTAAGGCCTGCACCGTCCTTTAATTTAATGATTCCATTGTCCTGTAAGAGAAGAAGTGCTCTCGCTTCATTTGTTGTATCATTTGGTACTGCAATGACATCTCCGTCAGCAATTTCGCTGAGACTCTTTTTCTGACCAGGATAAACTCCAAATGGTTCATAATGAATCTCTCCAACATTGACAATATGTGTACCCTTCTCTTCGTTAAAGCTATTAAGGTATGGCAAATGCTGAATATAATTTGCATCAAACTCACCACTTTCTACAACTTCATTTGGAATAACATAATCATCAAAAACTGTAATCTGTAAATCATATCCTTTTTCAGCCAGAATAGGCTTTGCCTTTTCCAAAATCTTTGAATGGGGTGTAGGTGACGCTGCAATCTTAATCACCTTTGAATCAGCCTCTTTCTTTGTAGTACATCCTGTTAATGAGGATACAGCCAAAACACCTACTAAAATAGTTTCTAAAATTCTCTTTTCTAACAAATTCTTTTTCATCATCTTTTTCCTCTCTTTCATCTCTTTATTTATGGTTAATTTTGTTTGCAAATCTCATTCCAACGAATTGGAATATTTGAACTAAGATTACAAGAAGTATTACTGTCATGATCATGATGTCTTCTTCATATCTGTAATAGCCATAACGGACTGCAATATCTCCCAGTCCTCCACCACCAACAGTACCAGCCATTGCTGAATACCCTAAAATCGTTCCAATTGCAATGGTTACGCCAACGGCAATGGAAGTTCTTGCTTCCACCAAAAGCACTTTTGTAATGATGGTATATGTACCAGCGCCCATGCTCTTAGCTGCTTCAATCACTCCGGAATCAACCTCTTTAATGGAGCCTTCTATCATCCTGGCAATAAATGGAGTAGCTGCTACTACCAGTGGAACCACTGTGGCAGATGAGCCATAGCTCTGTCCCACTAATAATCTTGTAAACGGTATGAGCAGAATCAGAAGGATTAAAAATGGAATGCTTCTAAGTATGTTCGCTATAATGTCCAATACGCGATAAATGAACCGATTAGGACATATTCCGTTTTTATCCGTGATTGCAAGTACAATACCTAGCGGAAGACCTAGTACGTAGCCAAATAATGTTGCAAGTCCCGTCATATATAAGGTTTCTAAAACACCCTGAAAAATCATATCAGTTACTTGTTTTGTCCACATCACAACTCACCTCACATACTGTTAAATTTCTTTCCTGTAGATACTGTTTAATGATTTCCTTTTGTTTTTCCGATACTCCCAGTATCATTTCTCCCTTGGCCGTTCCATTAACATCCTTTGTATTTGCATGAAGGATATTAACGGGTTCCCCTAAGTATAAAATCATGTTTGCAATGACTGGCTCATAAGTAGAATTTGTTTCAAACACTACTCTTAGTCTGCTTTCTTCCGTAAGTTCTTTTCGTTCTTTGGCTCCATTAAGCCCATCTCCAAGTATCAGCCTCTGACCCGCTGCAGATTGGGGTGATTTAAATACATCAAGCACTGTTCCTTCCTCTGCAAGCTTACCTTTTTCAATGATTGCTACTCTGTCACAAATTTTTTGAATCACTTCCATCTGGTGGGTAATGATCACAATGGTAATTCCGTACCTCGTATTGATGTCTTTTAACAGCTCCAGAATCGAAGCTGTTGTCTGTGGATCCAAAGCACTGGTTGCTTCATCACAAAGCAAAATATGTGGATTAGAAGCAAGGGCCCTGGCAATTGCCACTCGTTGTTTCTGGCCTCCCGATAATTTTGACGGATAAGATTTCTCCTTTTCAGAAAGACCTACCTCTTTCAAATACTCTCTTGCTTTCTTTCTGGCATCCCTTTTGGATGCTCCTTGTATTAGAAGAGGAAAAGCCACATTATCCAGTACCGTCCTTTGCATCAGCAGATTAAAATGCTGGAAGATCATTGCAATGTTTTTTCTTCTATCTCTTAGTTCTCTTTCCGACAGTAAAGAGAACTGCTCGGCTTCAATCACTACTTCGCCACTGGTAGGCTTCTCCAAGTAATTCAAACATCGTACAAGGGTACTTTTCCCAGCTCCACTCATGCCAATCATTCCAAATATCTCCCCTTGCTCTATTTCAAGACTAATATTATTAAGTGCAGTGACATCATCAAATTCTTTTGTTACATTCTTTAGTTCTATTTGTGCCATTTGGATTCCTCCCTTCTCATCACCTATGTAGTTAATAGGTTTTGCTGATATTGCTATTAAACCACTTCAAAGAGAAAGCGTCTAATACACAAAAATTTGAGCGCGTCATAAGGTGTTCTTATAACAAACTCTGTTGTAAGGAAATCTAAACTAAACGCTATTAATCTTCGTTTGATCCAGCCTTCTATTTTCTTAGACAATTTATTCATAAGACTGGCATGTCAATCAAACCTTTACCCTACTGAGTCAATATCTATCTTATAAATATAATTAACTGTAATTAATAAATCCTTCAAAATGCACAAAAATCCCCAAAATACTCATTTACTGAGTATTTTGAGGATTTTTTCATCATCAATATCAGAATTATTTACCTTCTCTTATAGTCTGCTCAATTTTATCAGCTGCTGCCTTAGGCCCACCACAGCGATGAAAGCCTTCAGATAGTTTAGTTGCTGCTTGTCTATAAGTTGAATCTTCCATTACTGCCCTTACAGCTTCTCTAATCTCCTCCACTGTATTCTCCTTTAAGAAGACTCCTGCACCCAGCTCATGTACGCGATTAGCTACACCCTTTTGTTCATTCGTTTGTGGAAATAAAACCAATGGAACCTTATAATACAATGCTTCATTGGCACTATTCATTCCACAGTGGGTGATAAAGGCATCCGCCTCCTGTAAGACAGCAATCTGATCCACGCTGTTTTTCACTGTAAAATTGGATGGAATCTCACCTAGCTCAGATAGATCTGTCAGATTTCCTATAGACATAATGACCTGTATATCTGAATCACCAAAGGCCTTTATGCAATTTTGATAAAACGAATTGTTTTGATTAATGACCGTTCCTAATGAAATATAGAGCAATTTCTGCGCTGTTTTCATGACCTTGCCCTCCGTTTTTCCAATGGAAGGACCAACAAATACATATTTATCCGAAAAGCTTTCTACGAAAGGTTGAAATTCGGGAGAAGTATAGACAATAGTATGCGTATTATTATCATTACTTATAACAGATAATGCATTTTTGACAGGATAACCTTTGTCGCGTAATCGCTTTACGCTTTTATTAGCTTTAAACATAGCTGGAAGCATACCTATTAACTGACCCAAGCCATGATCCATAACTTTAGCAGACTCCTTATTAAAAGCAAAGGTCGTTGTAGAAGAAACAAAAGGAATATCAAGTTTCAAAGCTGCTAATTTACCCCAAGTCGCCATGGAATCTCCCACAATACAATCTGGTTTCCATTTTTTCATATCCTCCAGTACTGCCTCATCTAAAGCTAGGGTGGTATTCACTAAAACCTCCATGGAAAAAGCAAGATCCTTTCCAATTCTCTCAGCATCTTCTGGTTTGAGATTCATCTGAATATCATATGGATCACAAGAAATAAAGGTCGCACCAGTTGCCTCTATTTTCTCTTTCATCCTATTATATGAATAATAATGCACCTCATGCTTCCTGTTAATAAGCTCTCTTACCACTTCTAATGTAGGATTTGTATGTCCATATGCTGGAATACAGAAAAAAGCTATTTTTGCCATTGCAGTTCCTCCTATCTTGCTTCTTTATTTTATTATAGTCTGTTAAAAACATGGCCATGGTTGTATGAGAACATATTTATATTTCTTATTGTTCGATATACTTAGTGTACCTCTAATGATTTACTTTTTCCACCATACGTTGTTAATATTTATGATGTCGTATTGTTCATTATCGTTGCATAAACAAAAAAGCCCCTGAAACTTAGATTACTCTAACTTCCAGAGGCTTGGTAATAGTGTTAAAACACTTTGGATAACCTAATTATTGACTTAGAAATAAATCCTGTTATGAACTTATGAATTAAAAAATAATTTGCTTTCATAAGTATTTTTGTCATGCCTATTTTCACTCCATTTCATATGTAATTTTTTACATTTGTTATATAGGAAAGTCGAATTTTCCTATATAAAATAGAATGAGCCACTTGCATTATACCAATGGGCTTGTAATTGAATACCTAACTAATTATATAGACCTACACTCGTTTATTCTATTGGCGTATAGCCTTTGGCTGGAGCTTTAATGTTTTCTTCTATCCATCTAGTATAGGTTCCTTCCGACTGTTTCTCCCCACCCATAAAAAATGCGCCATGGGCGACCTCTCCAACGTCCTCTTCTAGATAATCTCCATCTATAAATTTCATTCTGTGATAATACTGAGTTCCTGCTCCGCCAGAGCCAAAATATAATCCATCTTTTTGAACCCCTCCAAACCAGCGTTCAGGCATATCTACACCGTATATCACACCATTTTCTTCATGAAGAATTAACCAAAACCATCCTGGCTGTCTAAACTGTATACATACATTTTGATTACCACTTTGAAACACATCAGCAAACAGAATGGTATTCACTATGGGTTCTTCCGATTCTAAATCACTTGCTTCTAGTTCATGATTAATCATCTGTTGTATCGTTAACTCATTTTTGGCATGAATAGATGTATCTGCTCCCTTCTCTTTACTCCTTCGATAAATCCAAACAAACTCTTCTCCCCTAAGTATTGGTAAATATTTTTGTAATGCTTGGTACTCGTCAGCACTTATCCTTGCCTCAAATTTTTCCCACTCAATATCCTTCAAGTACTGACCTGTGTCCAGATTCTCTCCATCTTTGCAAGTTTCTTCAGGTACTGTAGCCTTTAATGAATTTGTAAAAAAACAGACTACTGATAGGATAAAAGCCAATAAAGCCATAAGAAGAATCCAAATAATAGTTTTTTTATATTTGAGTACTGATTTCACCACTTCTTTAATCCTCATAATTTACACACCCTTTTTATTGTTATGGGTCACTGGATAATCTGCCTAAGGATATTTGCTTTCTTAATAATTTTCCTTTTCTAACATATTCCTAGCTGCTAAGTTTAGATTTGATTCAAATAAACCATGTCGATGTTGCACCTCTAATGGCAAATTAGGGTAGAATGTTAAGTTCGCATACCTCTCTGCTACATTTCCCCATAGATTAGAATACTCTAATAACACATCCACATTTCTATTTTGTATACAAAGTATTATTTTTTTGACTATATTCAATTTTAAAATTTCATTTTTACTAAGCTTAGTATGAAACAGTATGTACTGAATTTCAGTAGTTAATAGGGTATCTATCACTATTGGGAATTGCCCATCTTGTACTAATTGTATGGATAATCTTATAAATTCAGTAACAATCTCACTTTCACTCTCAATATCTGTCTTTAATCTAACTAACCCCTCTTTTTCAGCCCTTATATAACATTTCATAAGAAAACAAAATAAATTATCTAATTCCTTATTTCTAATCATTTCCTTTACACCCCTATTATTGACCTATATAAATAATAACACTGTTCAAACTATTTTTCTATATTTGCTCAGGATTTCTATCCAATACTTGTAACTGTTCAGCCACTACTTAAACAAATATGAAATCCCCTTCATTAATAAGGGGTTTCCGTAGTGCTTTCATAGGACTAATGTAATATTTTGGTACTTGGCACTAACCCACACTCGGGACTTTCACCCGTTAGATTGCGCCCGTGCCGGGCGCACAACAAAAAAGCCACTGAAACTAAGATTACTCTAGCTTCTAGAGGCTTGTTAATAGTGTTAAAATACTTTGTATAACCCAATTATTGACTTAGAAATAAATCCTGTTATGAGCAAATCTCTTAGCAGGATTTACTTGATCTCCTATCTCTCACATCGCTTCTTTCTAAAATCTGCTATATGTCTATAAATAATAACCCTCGCTTTATTTATTATCCCTACTAGTGCATGTTCAGCTAATGTATACCCAGGTGAAAAAGTAAGTTTTTCTCCCAATACTCTTCTCTTTTTAGTATCAAAAATCTGGGGTTTTATAATGACCTCTCCGACCTTAATAAATGGTGAAATTTTCTCATCCCATTCTTGAGACAAATCTTCAATCGCCATACCTCGTTTCTGAAATTGAACCATAAAGTCAAATGTTGCCTTAAAATATCCCTTTAAAATCCCTAAGCTATTGGCATGGGCTGCTCTTCTAATATAGCCCTTCTTGCCATTCTTTAATGCCATCTTTTGCATCATATAAATGATCTGGTGGATTAACTTTCCTTCCTCATTTGGCTTCATTTTTATTTCCCTCTTTTATACCATTTATACCTATTGTCCCCTACATATATTTAAAAATGCAAAAACTTCAAAACCCCCGAACCTAGACTTCTCTAAGTTCGAGGGTTTAGTTGATGGAGGTGAGCCTTTATGGTTCTATCCACCATTATCACGCTACTCTTTTCTCAATGCTTTTACTTCATCTAAGGCAAGCCCAATTCTTGAGGCTATAGTTTCATCATCTAGTAGGTCAAGTAATGCTCTGGCAGCCTCTTTCTTACCTTCTTCTCTGCCTTCTTCTCTACCTTCTTGAAATTTCTCTCTATCTCTCTCTAAAAGCGTCATATACTCCACCTCCATGGATTTATCTCCTTTTAAATGTTTTATTTTCTTATTAATTTCTTTTACAAGTTCACTTTTGGAAGCACTTGCAACTTCATCCGTAGACTCCTCAATGTATCTGAGAAATTCTAACATTTCTTCATCAACATCATGTACTGTTCCTTTTGTATTTAAAAAGAGCTTTGTTGTTTCATCACCTAATACTAGACTATGCTCCTCATTGCATCTATTATCAAAAGTATAAAGATGCCTTCCTCTATCAAATGGATCAAAAGTACAAATAAAAATAACAAAACTCTTCTTAAGCTTATCGTAATCTTCACCTTTAGTAATCATATCTAAATCGATACTTCCTTGATAATAACGGCTTCTCTTAGCAAGATTTTTACGTTTACCTTTTTGCATTTCCACATTATAGATCGTGTTATTTTCATCACTTACGTAAATATCTAATCTTACAGCTTTACTATCTAAAAGAATATCTATTACTTTTTGCTCTGTTGGCATTTCAACATATTTGATTTTAATATTAAGTATTTTTTCCAATACCTTTTTACAAATTTCTCTATCACTCATTACCTTTGCAAAGAGAAAGTCATCATCTAAATTAAGTTGCTCTATGATTTTATTCATTTTTCTCTCCTTATAAAGTAATCAAATAATCTCTAGCTCTATACACTTATATTATACCCTAATTTATAGGCTTTTAAAATAATCAATTAATATTTTCCAACAAATAAAAATACGTGAGACACACGGCCCCACGCTGGCAGTTATTACGGTTATAACACTATTTGCTTAGCTAATTTAATTATTTTCTAGTCTACCTAGGTGTACAGCAATAGCCAATAACCTTAAGCCAATGCACTACCTAGAATATGTGTTTGAACAGATTCAATTAAAGCAAGATCTACAGATCTCAGAAATTCTGCCATGGTCAGTAAGCCTTCCTCGAAAATGCAAAAATACAGATACGCCACAAAGCTAGTAAAAGTATACTAGCAGTGGCGTATTTTTTATAGGCGTGTCTGAATTGACGCTTACC
>JAEYNQ010000135.1 GCA_023412455.1 Bacillota bacterium | reverse complement strand
AGATGATACATTAAGCCCTAATGCGGTTTACTACTACTATGTACGAACGGTATTTGTTATAGAGGGTCAAACTGTAAAATCTTCATGGATTATGGTTCCTGTTACCACGTCACCTGTTTCACCACCTATTAATCTCAAAGTAGAAGCAGAGAAAGACTATTCACATAATCCCAAAAAAGAAATCGTCATAAGCTTTGATGCGCCCATTCCAGCAGGAGCTACTATTCCTAATGACTATGCCTTTGATTTTGCTATTCAAGGGGAAGAGGATACTAGCTATTTAGTTAATCATTATTCTATAACTCAGGTAGCAGTGATTCCTAATACTGGGCAGTTAAATACAGGCTATACCCGTTATGTTTATAAGATTACAGATCTCAAGCCCAATAGACGTTATAACATTAAAGTACGTGTAGTAGATAAGACAAAAACACTAGAAAACAATGGGCAATATCCCACTTCACTCTATTGTGATTTTGTAAGTACACGAACAGAATATGATGAAGATGAACAGGATAAAGATAATCGCTTTGAAGAATATCTTAAAAAATATGAATCCGAAGTGGAAAAATTAAAGAGAAATCCTTATTGGGACTTAGAAAAAGGCTATACCTATAAGTATAGACAGTCTTATTTAGAAGCTGATTTAGGTATTCAAAGAGAATACGAGCTTGTAACAGGGGAAGATGCTGCCTCAGTAGTCTATTATTTACCAGCAGCTATAATGGTAGATAATCCTTCAGACACCATACTTAATATTACCTTAGGGCAATATAAAGCCAGTATTAGGCCTTACACCCTTGTTAGTGAAAATGAAGCAGTTAAGGAAGCTTTGGAGCAAATCGATTTAAATAAAATAGAAGACTACTATATAAGCATTGAATTTGCTGCAGATACAGTACTTGATTCCATTCATGGTGAGAAAGCTTTAACGCCAGAGCTCTATATAGATATGGAACTTGTTTATAGTAAAGAAACAGAGTCTTTTATAGAGTCAGAGATTATGGATGAACTGGTTGAACTGATTGATGAGGAGAGAAAGGACCTCATTAAAGACCTAGAGGATGAACTTTATAAGAATAAGACCATAGACCTAGATGCCTTAGAAGATTTGATACAGGATAAAGTAACGAAGATTAAGAAGGAACATGCTAAAAGAGCTAAGCGAACAATGGAGCGCTACACTACATCGCATAAGACTATTACTGAACTAGGGAAAGCTGTATTATTAGCCTGTGAGGTAGATGCTTTTTCTGCAAATGCCTACTACTATACAGGAAGTTGGACAGCTATTGAAAGCTATAATACAGGAAGCGTTTTCTATATAGAAGCTAATGAACTGGGTCTCTATATTTTGACAGGACAAAAATCCTTAATAGATACGGTACCTACCTTAGCACCTTATCAAAGCTTTATTAGTAAGTATACATTGACAGATTTCTTTACCTTAAATGGCTACATGATTAAGACTGCAGCCACAAAGGAACAACTATATGGTGCAACGGCTCGTATGCTAGGAGCCAGACGTGGCGTAGATTATGCGGTTTTCCTAAAAAATAAGGGATTAAAAGGGGTTAGTGGTGTAGGAATGACATTGCCTATTCGCCAAGACGAAGCCATTTATATTGCTATGCAAACCTATGAAAAGCTTTATAATCGCCCCATTGCATCCATCAGTATTAAAAATAGACAAAGTGTTAGAAATATCGGAGCTTTCCAGAATATATACCGTAATTATGTGTATGCAGCTGTAGAACTCCAAATCGTAGAGAATCCTAACTCTCAAGTCTTGCCTAGTAAGCAGATGACAGTAGAGGAAATCATCCGTATGCTCTACAAAGTGCAAGCAAGATAGGAGGTTATAAGATGAGAAAAAAAAGAATAGCAGGTTTACTAGCAGCCCTTTTGTTAGTAAACAATGTGACAACATGGGCCAATACTCAAGATAAATTACCTAGCACAGGTATTTCACCTATAGTCGTTAGACATGATATAGCAGGGGATAGTATTTATCCTAAAGCACAAGTAACCTTTAAGAAAGCAACTAATAGTTCGCCTCTAGAGGGGAATAGCAATGATAAGGGAGAGGCAGACTTTTACAAGTTGCGTTTAGAGGATTCACTAGGTGGTAGCATAGATGGAAAGCAGATGAATAAAAAGGACCTTAATCTTAGTGGTGATTCTTCCTATACCATACAGGTAGAAGATCATATTCCAGAGGCCATGGCATTTAAAAATGGTAGGCTTTATCGTGTAAAGGTTATTCCTGGACACTGGCATACTAATGTTAATAATGAACAAGTACAGGCACCTATAACCAGTGCAGGAGAGCACCCACAAAAGTACTTTGTTACAGATTTTGACACCATTGCCCGGGAGGTAGGGGAAGATATTCAAGTTGTTTGGGAATATATCCCCGGAGCTACCTATAAATTAGTTTACATTGATAAAGATGTATCTACTAAAGCTGGGGTAGATGGAACAGATGGGAGTAACCCCACAGGCGTTGGCTCCCAAACAGTCATCATTACGGATCAAGAGGCAGATATTATCAGAATGAATGGTGTAGATAAGGTACGCTATACTTTGCCCAATACACGAGCAGGGCAAAAATATTCAGCTTATGTATTAGTAGAAAACATCAATTCGAGTTTTTTAACGGATCGTTTTGTAAATGTAGGGATTAACAAGGATACCCCTAAAATTGCCAATGCTACACGTAGCGTTAGCCTAGATATTACCCCTATTGGAAAAGGACGTATTGAGCTTTCTTGGAAATTAGGCGCTTGGGCAGATAATAACACCCTTCAAACCACTAAAATATATAGAAGACAAGAGGGAGAGATTGGTAATACGCTTATAGGAACCATTAACAATGCCGAATTACAACCTCGAGACCCTGAAAGATTTGAACATGACGAGCCTAAAGTAAAGAGTTACTATTATGTAGAATACCACTTTGTAGGAGGAGATGTACTTAAGACAAAAGAGGTGCCTTATGTGCCTTATGAGCTAAGAGAGCAACCTCTTAAGCCACAAGTGCCAGAAGCTTATTCAGACAGTGTCCAAACACAGGAAGATTTT
>JAEYNQ010000086.1 GCA_023412455.1 Bacillota bacterium | reverse complement strand
GCTGATACTTATTATGGCAATGCGTTTAGAGACTACGTGTTAGAACAAAAAAAGGGTAGCAAATACCTTAGTCCTATTGTACTTTACATAGAGGGTATGGGGGCTGTACTAAGAGAAACTAATGAGTCCAAAGAGATGAAAGTTTTGGAAGAAGATATAGAACAGCTTATACCAGCTATCTATAATAATCATCCTGGCTTTATAGAGGGTTACGATGAAGAAAAGAGAAAGCAGTTAAAGTTAATAGCTTTGTCACTTTGTGTGCTATTGTATAAGAAATCAGATAAGCTACGTGAACTTTTAGGAGAGCAAGTGCAGCTTAGTGGGTATGAATATGTGGAAGAGCTATTATCGAAGACATATCAATCTAAAAAAGCTGAGAAAGTAAGCCAGCTATTGGAAGACATAAAAGTACCTAATTCCTTTAAAATAACTTTCTATGCAGATAAGATCATAGGAGGTTATCAGTCGATATACTATGACAAATTATTGGCTATTTATGAGGAAGATCCAGAAAATGTGCTGACCGTCTACCAGACATTAAAAAAAGAAAAAAAACCTGGAACCTATCTTTTATTTGCTTTTTTAAGGAAAAAAGGAAGGGTATTTGAGGAAGAAGAAATAAGTGAGCTTGAAAATCAGCTAAGAGAGGATATAGGAAATAGAGGACATAAATACCAAAGTCCTTGTGTGTTGCTTTATGAAGTATCACAGTTTGCAAGAAAGCAGATAAAAAAGATACTAGAAGCAGAGACATCATTTTCTGTATTAGGGGAAATACAGATAGTAGCTAAGCTGTTTTATAAAGAGATAATGGAAAATGTTTTAGAAGAAATGGCAAAAGAGATAGAAGTTAAGCTAATCTTACAACAAGCTATAGAAAGAGAAGGTGACATTTCAGCACATGAGGTAAGAAAACTTGCAAAGCAACATTTGGAGGAAGCAGATGAACTAATAAGAGAGAAAATAAAAGCAGGAGACAGTAATATTACTGAATATGTGGCGTTATTATATACAGAAGATATTGGTATGAAGTCAGAAACCTTGGTAAGTGTGTTTAACCATCGCCTAAAGACGGTTATCAAATTTATGGAAGCCTTTGTAGTAGATCGAGAAGAGCAAGTAAGAGAGGAAATGAAAAAGTTACAGAGCATAAAGAATGCCACCATGCAAGAAGCCTTTGCACGCTTAGAAGCTAAATGGGATAGTAAAAAGCATACCAAGGCTATTGAAGCCTCAAACACAACAGAAGAGGTAGTCAGCTATATAGACGGGATCTATAAGCCTGTAAATGATAAAGTAATTCCTTATTTAGAGGAAATAGAAGGTCTTGTAAGTAGCCAGGATAGGGAAGAAAAGCAGCTCCCCTTAGTGCTTCTCAAATACTATCTTTCAGAGTATATGCTTACAAAAGAGATTACCCTTTTAAAAACCTGTGAAGCTGTGAAAAGGTTTATGGATGAAGGGCGATTAAAGCTATTTATAAATAAGCTCTATGAAAGATGGTTAGGAGAGGGCGCAGATACCAAAGAGAAAAATATCCTTATTTTATATGCTCTAAATGGGGGCAATGCAGAGCTTATGGCACTTAAAAAGCAGATTGATGAGTGGACAGAAAACGCGAGAGGGGCATTGGCTGCTTTTGCAGTTACAGCCATGGCCATAAATGGTAGTAGTATGGCACTTATGCTTACAGAGGGTATTGCTACCAAGTATAAGAATAAGCAAGTAAAAGCTGCTGCAATAGAGGCAATGGACTATGTAGCCAAGTTGAGAGGTTTATCTAAAGAGGAGCTAGCAGATAAAATCGTGCCAAGCTTAGGCTTTGATGAAAACAGGGAACTGCTCTTATCTTATGGCACACGAGCCTTTAAGGTGAAGCTGACACCAGAAATGAACATCACACTTTTTGACGAAGAAAAGAAGAAGGAGATTAAATCCCTACCAAAGCCAGGAGCAAAAGATGACGAAGAAAAGGCCCTAGCAGCTATAAAGGACTTTACTGGACTCAAAAAGCAGCTCAAAACCATTCTCACAACCCAACAGCAGAGACTGGCTAAGGCTATATTAACAGGGCGAAGCTGGCAGCAAGAGAGCTGGCAAGAGTTATTTGTAAAAAATCCTATTATGAATAGCTTTGCTATTAGTCTTATTTGGGGTGAATATGATGAGGAGGGAAGCCTTTTAGAGACCTTTAGATATATGGAGGATGGCAGTTTTAATACAGTAGAAGAAGAGGCGTATAGCCTAAGTGAGGGAACTGTTATACGATTAGTTCATCCTATGGATTTAAAGGAAGAAGAGAAGGTAGCCTGGATGCAACAGCTAGAAGATTATGAACTGACTCAGTCAGTGATGCAGCTAGATACGCCTATTTATACTCTAGAAGCAGAAGATGAAAACGAGAGAACCTTTAAGCGATTTAAAGGAGAAGAAATATACTTTGGCAAGGTACTTGGAGCCATGGATAAGTATGAGTGGCAAAAAACAGCAGCTTTAGATGGAGGCTGCTATGAAGGCATTTATTATGAAGATGAGGCTTCTCATATAGGTATGCTACTTAGACTAGATACACCTTATATGGGGATGCAGCCAACTGAAACAGTAAAAATACAGGAATTACTCTTTTATAAGAAGGGAACTGTTAATATAAAGGGTTACTATGAGGAAGAAACTATGGAAAATAACCTTATTCCCCTTAAAGAGGTTCCGGCAAAAATATTAAATATAGGGCTTATGATGCTTCATTTAATCAGAGGCTAAAAAGAAGAAAAATAACATACAAAGAGGTCATCTACTAGCTGATTAAAAGGAGTTAGTAGGTGGTCTCTTTTTTGAACATAAGAACATCTTTTAAATAATAGGGTTTAATTAATTAAACACCACTTTACAAGAAAGTAGTTTATAAATTTCACTGATTTGTGCATTCCTTGCTATTCAAGAGGTAAGGTCTATTAAGTTCCTCTATGAAAAGTTTATTAAAAAATATTTTGATGTCTGCCTGAATCGTTTTTACTAACAATACCACTAGAAAGTATAAACAGCTTTGTAAAAAAAGCAGGCACAGAAGCTTTCTTAGAAACAGCTACAGTAGCTCATAATGTATTTGATGTTTTTCGTATGAGATGGTCTATAGAAGTTATGTTTTATCAGGAAAAGACTTTTTGGTCATTTGGTAAATATATGGTAAGGAGTAAAGTAGAAATAGAAAAGTACGCCTATTTAGTAGGGGTTACCTATACGCTAGTTACATTATTGCCATTTTTCGAAGGCACACTATCAGAATATGAATTTCAATAAATTTAGAATTTTTCAAGGTAGATTTATTATGCTGTCTAAAGAGATGAGAAAGGAAATAAAAAAGTATATGAATATAAATAGGAATATTTTAAATATTATGATAAAATGATGAGTAATTGGGATTTATAAGAAAAAATCCATATTTAGAAAGGATGATTATTATGTTAGATAAAAATATGCAAGCAACTATTGAGAGTGCTTTTCGTATGAGTAGGCTATCACCAAGTGTTAGAAAGCAGGTCATGGATTATATTACAGGAGAGACAGAGACTATTCAATTATCTCCGATTGACAATTTAGTAGGGTATCATACGTGGTATTTGTTAGAAGGTTTACTGGAAGGAAAAAACAAAGAGCTGGCACTAAGGTGTTACTATATAGCCTATTTATTTAATTCAAAAGAATTTTTTATGCACAGTATTGGTATAGAAAGGAGTTATGAACTCTATCATGCATTAGGGCTTGAACCATGTAGTGTGGTTGAAGGTATAACGATGAGCCTAGTAACTAAACTGAATTATAATCCTAGTTTTGTATTTAAGGCTGTTAAGAATAATATTACCGATTATGAAAACAAAGGAAAGAATTCCCTGTTCGGTCAGGCTAATACCTATTATGGTGATGCATTTAAGAACTATGTGTTAAAACAGAGAAAAGATAGCAAGGAGATTAGCCCTACCCTACTTTATTTGGAGGGGGTGAGAGCTGTACTAAGTCAAGATAATGCTTCCCAAGAGATGCAGGCATTTGAGAAGGAGATAGAGGAGCTTATCCCTTTTATTTATACCCAACACCCTTACTATACCCCAAAGTATGAGAAGCAGAAGAGAAATGGATTGCATGCAATAGCTTTATCTTTCTCTATAGTATTTTATAAAAAATCTACTAAGTTTCAAGAGCTTTTATGTAAGCAAATCCAGCTTTGTGATAATGAATATGTGGAAGACCTATTATCGGAAAAATATGCTGGAACAGCTACGAAGGAGATGGCTAAATTGCTAGAAGATGTGAGTGTAGTTAATGCCTATAAGGCAGATTTTTATGCTGACAGGATGTTAAGGGATAGCTTATTTAGTAGTAAAGATGAGTACCACAGTCCTTTGTTGGCTATTTATAAAGAGGACCCAGATAGTGTACGAGCAGCTTATGAGACACTAAAGAGAGGGAGAAAGCCTGGTACTTTTCTACTCTTTGCTTTTCTAAGAGCAAGAGGCGTTGCGTTTGAAAAAGAGGAAGTTAGTCAATTAGAAACGCTGCTGAAGTATTATGTAGGAAAGATAGCAGCAGAAAATGAGGTACACATATATCGGCCAGATCGAAGAGTTTATCAGGCACCCTTAATGCTTTATGAAGTATCGGAGGTAGCAAAAGCCCAAGTACGAGAAGTAGTAGTAGCTCAGAAAATGCAAAGTGTATTGGTAGACATAGAGGTAGCCTCTAGATTCTTCTTTAAAGAAATAAAGGGAAATATTTTAGAGGAATTAGCAAAGGATATGGGAATAAAGCTCATTCTTAGTGCAGCCATAGAAAGGGAGCCTAAACTTTCGGCAAAAGTATTAAGGGAGTTTGTACAAGGCCATTTAGAAGAAGCAGACGAGTTGATGAAGGAGAAGATAAAAGCAGGAGAAGATAACGTTATCAAGTACGTAGAAAAACTCTATATAGAAGATATAGGGATGAAGGCTGAGACCTTGGTAAGTGTGTTTAATCATCGTTTGAAGACAGTCATCAACTTTATGGAAGCCTTTGTAGTAGATAGAGAAGGACAAGTAAGAGAGGAGATGAAAAAGCTTAAGAACATAAAAAATAAAAATATGCAGGAAGCCTTTGATCGCTTAGTGACTAAGTGGGACAGTAAAAAACATACAGCAGCCATTGAAGCTACTGCTGGCCTAGAAGAGGTAGCAAGCTATATAAGTTCATTCTATAAGCCAGCAAATGATAAGCTCATCCCTTATTTAGAAGAGGTGGAAGGCCTTATAACGATGAAGGATAAGGAGGGAAAAGAGTTTCCTTTAGTGCTACTCAAATACTATCTTTCTGAGTATATGCGAATAAAAGAAATTCAACTTTTAGAACCCTGTGAAGCAGTGAAAAAACTTATGGATGAAGGACAGTTAAGATTACTTACAAATGAACTTTACGATAAGTGGATGAATGAGGGTGCGGACACTAAAAAGAAGAATATCCTGATTTTATATGGGCTTAATGGTGAAAATACAGAGCTTGTTGCACTTAAAAAGCAAATTGATGAATGGACTGAAAACGCTAGGGGGGCATTGGCAGCCTTTGCAGTAACAGCCATGGCTATCAATGGGAGTGGCATGGCCCTTATGCTGACAGATGGCATTGCCACAAAGTGTAAGAATAAACAGGTGAAAACAGCTGCTGTAGAGGCACTGAACCTTGTTGCCAAGGCAAGGGGCTTATCAAAGGAGGCTCTAGTAGATAAAATTATACCTACTCTAGGCTTTGATGAAAATAGAGAACTGCTTCTATCCTATGGCACACGAGATTTTAAGGCAAAGCTGACAGCTGAAATGGATATCACTCTTTTTGATGTAGAAAAGCAAAAGGTGATTAAGTCTTTACCAAAGCCAAACGCTTTAGATGATGAGCAAAAGGCTAAAGCAGCTAAAGAGACCTTTACGGGACTCAAGAAGCAGCTTAAAGCCATCCTATCCACTCAGCAGCAACGCTTAGCTAAGGCTTTATTCACAGGGCGAAGCTGGCAGCAAGAGAGTTGGAGGGAGCTATTTGTAAACCATCCTATTATGAATAGCTTTGCCATTAGCCTTATTTGGGGTGAGTATGATGAAAAAGGAACCCTTTTAGGCAACTTCAGATATATGGAGGATGGCAGTTTTAATACAGTAGAAGAAGAGGAGTATAGCTTAGGGGAGAACACCGTTATTAGGTTAGTTCATCCTCTGGATTTAAAGGAAGAAGAAAAGGCTGCTTGGAAACAGCAGTTAGAAGACTATGAGATTACCCAATCTGTGGAGCAGTTAGGTATGCCTGTCTATACCTTGAATGAAGAAGATGAAAAAGAGAAAACCTTTAAAAAGTATAAAGAGACGGAAGTCTACTATGGTAAGGTAATTGGAGTTATGAATAAGCACGAGTGGCTCAAGACAGGGGGCATGGATGGAGGCTGGGCTGAAGGCTTCTATTACGAAGATACCACCTCTCATATAAGTATGCTTCTAAGAATGGATGACCTTTTTATGAGCATGGAGGCTATAGATACAGTAAAAATAAATGAGTTAATTTTCTATAAGACGGGAACCTTTAATGTAGATAATTACTACGACGAAAAGGATATGGAAGATAACATAATCCCTCTAAAGGAGGTCCCCGCAAAAGTATTAAACATTGGACTCACCATTATTTACTCACTTATACCAGTGGAAAAGGAGGAATAAGAGAACCTTCTAGCGCCATCCACTCCTCTGGATACTTCTGGATCCTTCTGGATTTACACAAGCTTTAAAATCTCGTGCTACTATTAACCAGCTTTAAAATAAATATATCGAAAAACAATAAAAATATATTGATTTACAATTTAGACAGATATATAATAGCAGCAGAGGTGATGAAAATGGAAAAGATAAAAGCTGATAATTTAAGTAAATTATTATATGTGACAGTTATTGTAGGGCTTGTGGCAATGAGTGGAGCAATCGTAACTTTACCTTGGCTTATGCCGTTTATATTTAGGGGGACCACTTTTTACGAGACCATACCCCATGACAAGCTTCTTATATTACTCTATATTACAGGAATACCAGCTTGGCTCATTTTATGGATGACCAAAAATTTAGCCCTTAATATTATGAAGCGCGATCCTTTCTCTATAAGTAGTAGTCGAAGTCTCAAGGTGATTAGTGTCTGTTCATTGGTCATTTGTGTTTGTTATTTATTGACTTGTTTATTTATTCAGGCCACATTGGGGAAAATAGTGGTTACCATCGGAGCCTTTGTAGTCGCCCTTATTGCAGCTATCCTTTATCGCTTAGTGAAGCTTGCTATTGAGATAAAGGAAGAGAATGAATTGACTATTTAGGAATGAGGTGACGCTATAATGCCAATTATCGTTAATCTAGATGTCATGCTAGCAAAACGTAAAATGAGTATGAATGAACTATCAGAAAGGGTAGGAATAACTCTAGCTAACCTATCTATTTTAAAGAATAACAAAGGGAAGGCTGTTCGTTTTTCTACTTTAGAAGCTTTGTGTGAGGTGCTAGAATGTCAGCCAGGTGAATTGCTAGAATATATAAAGGAAGATAAGGGAGAGGAGTAGGGTATATTATGGAAAGACAAAAAATTTGGGTGTTAATAGGGGCCCTTTTAATGGCTTTTATGGCTATAGAGTGGATGGCCTTTGGAGGTTTTGGAATAAGTGTAGTACTTGCAGTAGGCCTCTACTTAGGTTGGCGATGGCTTGCTATTCGAATGAGGGGTAAGGCAATTCGCAAGCAAAGCTATCTTTGGTTAATACCTACTGCATTGTGTACTTTTTGCTTTGTTTTGTTTAATAATCCGGTATTAAAATTTTTTAATATCCTCTTTTTAATTGGCCTTCTAATCTTACAAGATCTTCAGCTATTTGAAACAACAGAGGAGGATTTGTTTACTATAAAGGGAGTCCTAGCCCATTTTTTTATAGCAATAAATTTACCTTTTGAATACATGGATACACCAGTAGAATGGATAAAGGAAGGTGTAAAAGAAGGAGGTAGGGAAAAGTTTAAGGTGATAGGGAAAATCTTCTTAGGTATTCTAATTGCGCTTCCTGTTTTAATTGTGGTAGTGATTCTCCTAGCAAGGGCAGATGCAGCTTTTTATGGGGTGACTGTAAAAGTCTTTGAGAGTATTCAGTTTGATTGGGGAGAATGGGTTATTAAAATACCTCTTATGATCTTTTTCTTTTTTGTTTTTGTGAGCTATTTTTATGGCCTTCAAGATGAGACCTTAGCCCTAGGAATGAAGGGGAAAGAAAGTGAAAGGACAGAGCCATGTCTAGACTTTATTATAGTAGGAACTGTTGCCACACTATTTTGTCTCGTATATATCGTCTTTTGTTTTTCACAACTCGCCTACTTTGTTTCTGCCTTTAGTGGTATTTTACCTGAGGATTTTACATATGCGGAGTATGCTAGAAGAGGATTTTTTGAGACAGTACCCTTAACGCTCTTCAATCTAGGTATGATTCTTGTTTTAACCTATATGAGTAAGTGGGTAGAAGGTAGCAAAAGAACCTATATAAAAGGAGCCATGACACTTATTACAGGCGTTACCTTGTTTTTAGTAATAAGTGCCTTATCCAAAATGGGTATGTATATGGCAGAATATGGCTTAACCTTAAAAAGAGTGTATGTAGCCTGGTTCTTGAGCCTGATTATTGTGATTACCCTCATTTTATTTGCAAATCTATGGTGTAAAAAAATAAATGTTTTAAAGGGCATCTTTATTAGCTTTACGATGATGTACTTAGGTCTTAACTACTTTAATGTAGACTATAGAGTAGCTAAACAAAATATCAGTTTATATAAGACGGAGGGTATTGAAGCCATGGGAGGCTTTTATAATCTCAGTGTCAGTGCTGCAACCCCTCTTCAAGAGTTAGTAGAGGAAGTACCAGAGCTAGGGCAAGAGGAACATATCCTCATGTGGATCAGTGATTGGGAAAACCAGTTAAGTAAAGAAACATGGGAGAGCTGGAATCTAGCAAGTTACAAAGCTAGGAGAGCACTACAAGGTTTTTAAGCTCACAGATTTTTAGTAAAGACATAGATTACATCATCTGTAGGAGCAAAAGCACATATTTTTTCTAAACCTTTAATGGAGTCATTAAAGGTTATTTTTTATCTTGTAGCTAAGTTCGGATTCTACACTTTCGCTACTTCGCGAACCAATACATACGTGTGCTTAAATAAGGCTGATGGTTTCGTCTAAGCCCAACATGATATTCATATTTTGGACAGCAGCACCGGAAGCGCCTTTTCCTAAGTTATCAAGGCGAGTATAAAGCAAGATTTGCTCATCATTTCCAAAGACAAAAAGCTCCGCCTTATTGGTGTCATTACAAGCAATGGGATTAAAGAAACTAGAATCCAGACATTTAGTAGCATCAAAAGGCATGACCTTCACAAAGTTTTGCCCCTTATAGTAATCAGATAAAAAGCCGTGAACATCTTGAGGTGTAAGTTTTTTATCCAAAAGGCGAGTATGAAGAGGTGTAGCTACCGCTAGGCCTTTGTAATAATTGCAGATAATAGGGGCAAAAACTGGGGCAAATTGTAACCCCACCTTTTGTTGCATTTCAGGAACGTGCTTGTGAGTTAAACCTAAGCCATAAGGACGGGGGCTCTTATGATAAGGATAAAGTGAATCGCAGTTAGGATCTTCATATTCAGCAATAGTAGCTTTCCCAGCACCACTATACCCAGAAAGGCCATGAGAAGTAACAGGATAATCATTAGGAACAAGACCTTCCTTCACAAGGGGATAAAGAGGTAAGATAAAGGCACTGGCATAACAACCAGGTACAGATGTACGGCTAGAATGGGATATAGCTTCTCTAGCTTCTATGCTCAGCTCAGGAATACCATAGGACCAATGGGGATTAATGCGGTGAGCGGTACTGGCATCAATAATCTTTGTACGGGTATTGGTTGGGTCAACAAGGGTAACAGCTTCTATAGCAGCAGCATCAGGTAAACAGAGAAAGACAATATCTGCCTCGTTGATAAGGGCTTTTCGTGCGCCTACATCCTTTCGCTTTTCCTCTTCAATCTTTAAAATATCAACATAAGGATGATGAATGAGGCGTTCATTGATTTTAAGGCCGGTAGTGCCCGCTTGACCATCCACGTAAACTTTATATTTTTTTGTTTTCATGAAATCACTTCCTTTTTGAATAATTACTTGTTTTCGTTTATAATTATGCATTATAGCATTGTTTTCTAACTATTGCAACTAATATTGGGTTTTAGTGTTAAAAGAAGGTAGAAAATTTGACCGATTCTCTAGAGGTATGATATGATTTTCTTTAATATATAGATAGAGACAAGAGCATGGTATGAGAGAAAGTATAGGGAGGAAGTTAAAATGAAGAAGATAGTAAGCAAAATATTTAATAGAGCCACTATTATAGGCTTACTGATTTTATTGCAACTGGGCATACTTGTTGAAGTCATTTGGAGTCTAAGTAATTACTTTATTTATTTTTATGCAATATGTGTCATTATAAGCTTCGTAGTGGTACTCTATTTAATTAATCGCCAAGATAATCCTTCCTATAAGCTAGCATGGGCTATTCCTATTTTACTTTTTCCTGTATTTGGAGGTGTATTTTATATCATAGCAGGGCGAACCCGCCTTAGTAGAAAGGTTAGAAAAAATATGGGGCCTATTTGTGAACAAGCTCTTTTGTTTTTAGAGCAGGATCCAGAGGTTGTTGAAGAGATACAAAAACAAGATAAACGGATTAGCAATCAATCAAGATATATTCATCAATTTTCTACCTATCCTATTTATAAAAATACCTCAACAGAATATTTACCATCAGGAGAAAGTTTTTTTGAATGTTTAAAGGAAGAGCTTAGGAAGGCAAAGCATTACATTTTTATGCAATATTTCATTATTCAAGAGGGGGTTATGTGGAACAGCCTATTAGACATTTTAGTAGAGAAGGTAAAAGAGGGTGTAGAGGTCTGCATTATTTATGATGACTTTGGATGTGTCAATACTTTACCCTATAAATACGCTGAAAAGTTAGAAAAACTAGGTATTAAGGCACGTGTATTTAACCCCTTTACTCCCTTCCTATCTATTATGATGAATAATCGTGATCACCGGAAAATTACGATTATTGATGGGTATGTAGGCTTTACAGGGGGAGCCAATTTAGCAGATGAATATATTAATGCAAGGCAACGTTTTGGACATTGGAAGGATGCAGCTATTTGCATTAAGGGAGAGGCAGTATGGAATCTAACCATGATGTTTTTACAGGCTTGGGATTTTGGACAAGATCATATAGGGAACTATGAGCTCTATAGGCCTCATAACTATCATCCCAATCCGTTCCCTTCAGATGGCTATGTACAGCCCTATGCTGACAGTCCTTTAGATGGAGAGACCATTGGTGAGAATGTGTACATTAATATGATACATCAAGCGAAAGACTATATTTATATTAATACCCCTTATTTGATTGTAGATAATGAGATGGTTACAGCTTTGACCCTTGCTGCTAAAAGTGGAGTAGATGTACGTATCGTGACGCCTCATATTGAAGACAAGTGGTATGTCCATATTGTTACAAGAGCTTATTATGCTCAGCTTATTGAAAAAGGAGTAAAGATTTATGAATATACGCCAGGCTTTATTCATGCAAAGACTTTTGTAGTAGACGATGAACTAGGTGTTGTAGGAACTATTAATATGGACTATCGTAGCCTTTATTTGCATTTTGAGTGTGCAGCATGGCTCTATAAGACCCAATCCGTTCTTCAGATAAAAGAAGATTTTTTAGAAACATTAAAGTTCTGTACACCTATTACTTTGGAGGATACAAAGAAGGTAGGTTGGGGTAAACGCTTATTACGCAGTATCCTCAGACTATTTGCACCTCTGATGTAGTAGAAAAGAAGGAACAGGGAACAATACATTAAGTTGCTCCCTGTCTCTTTTACTATCTGGAAAGAGCATATGCAAGAGGTGAACCTTTGTTGGGAGTAGATTAAGGCTATTTGCACTGTTTTGGGTGGCTAAGTATTTATTTTTATTGTTAATAATTATAGAATCAATGAGATGTTAAAACAATAAAATAAAAAAATATATAAAAATTTAACATATTTATAAACTTTTTTTAAAATAAGTGCTATACTTATAATAAGGCATTCAATATAAGAGAGGGTGAGGCCCTTGGAGAGAGGAGTAGTGTAGTATGGTAGAGAAATCATTGAAGATGGGAGGAATTCCATGTCGAATAAATTGCAAATCAAAGAGAAAGAGAGGAATAAGTATCAAGTAGAGAGAAGACAGGCTCCTCGTTATACCTGTAATATACCTGCTGTAATAAGAAAAGGTACACGGCGATTTAAGGGTACAATCACCGATATTTCTATAGGTGGCGTGGAGATACGACTAGAAAATCAAGTTAACATTCAAGAATTTGTAGTAGATTTTAAGTTAAACAATATGGTATTAAGTATATTTTGTGAAGCAGTAGCTATAAAGGAAAATGAAGACCATGAAGTGATCCTACATACCAAGTTTCTCATTATACCTACAGAGGTTAGAAAATACTTTACAGATATGCTAGTAGCATCTGAAATTCGTTTTAGGCCTATTGTAGACAGGAGTACTGGTTTTTGATAGATAGGAGATAGGAAAGGTTTGTATTATGAAGTACAAAGTAAGCTTAAAACATAAGGGATAGTGGCCAGTCAAAATGGACCGAACACTATCCCTTTTATTATAGTTACTTTTCATTAGAGTGGGTGGTTTCTCCTAGCATGAAATGGATAAAAGCTTGGGCTGCTAAGGAGAGGGTAGCCTGATGGGAATAGACTAGACCAATGGAACGAGGGGTATCATATAAGAGTAAATCCAGTTGTACAAGAGCACCTTGCTTTAAGTCTTCTTCTACGAAACTCTTTATGACAGAGGTAATACCCAAGCCTAATTTAGCACATTCAATGAGGAAACTCATATCCCCAGCTATGATATCGGGTGTAATATGTAGGCCTTGTTCTTCTAAAAGCTTTTCTACGTAGAGGCGAGTCACACTTTCATTGGAAAGAAAGAGGAAGGTAGCACTTTCACAAAGCTCTGGTAAGGAAAGCTGTTTTATAGTGTTAAAGTATTCAGGGCTACAAACAAAAATATCTTCTATGGTTTGAATAGGAATAAAAGTAAGGGCTTTATTTAAGGTAGAGGAGCTGACAATAGCTAGGTCGATATCTCCCTTATCCACTAAGGAAAGGGTATTACTGGTGATATCATTCACTAATTGCAATTGGATATGTGGATACTTTTTCATAAAATCCTTGAGATAAGGAAGTAAAAAATGAGTGCCAAGGGTGGGGCTAACCCCTAGTTTGAGGTGGCCATCTTCTAGGTGCTTCAGCTTGTGGAGCTGCCTTTCGCCAGCTTCAATGGCTTCAAAACCCTTGTGGAGCTGACTAAAAAAGAGATTTCCTTCAGGGGTAAGGGAAATCCCCTTAGATTGCCTATAAAAGAGCTTAACCTCTAGGAGGCTTTCTAGGTTTTTCATGGCTTTACTAATGGCAGGTTGAGAAAGGTAGAGGGCTTCAGCTGCTTTTGAAAAACTTTTATATTGAGCTACAGAGTAGAAAATTTCATAAAGATGAAGTTGGGACATAAATAGGACCTCCTAGAAAAGCATGATTTTTACTTAAAAAAGGATATGTCCTAAGTATAGCCTACTTAAGGGCAAATTAAAAGAAAAGACCCTTTAGCTATAAAGGGCCTTAATCACTTCTTCCACATTAATATTGTCAATGGTAACATCCTTGATAGGGAGAGTATTAAAGAGTTCTGTAAGAGCAGAACGAATATCTGTATTAGTGAGCTCGATTTCAAGCTGAGCACTATAGCCATTAAAATCTTTGACTTCATAAGAGGCAAGATCTTCCAAGGAAAGCTTTTTATTAAACTGCAAAGAGATAATACGTTTTTGAGAGAAGTAACGTTTAAGCTCTTCTAAGGTATCATGATAGGCAATTGTACCGTGATTAATAACCGTTACCTTTTCGCAGAGCGTTTCAATGTCAGAAATATCATGGGTAGTCAGAATAAAAGTGACCTTCTTGGTGCGATTCATTTCTTTGATAAAATTAATAATGGTATCCTTAGCCAAGATATCAATACCTATAGTAGGCTCATCTAAGAAAATAAGCTCTGGATCATGGAGCATAGCACTTATCAATTCACACTTCATACGTTCACCTAAGGAAAGCTGCCGAACAGGACGGGTAATAATTTCTTCTAGATGAAGGGCTGTTACAAAGTAATCCAAGTTTTCTTTATAGATTGGATTGGGAATCTTATAAATTTGCTTGTTAAGAACAAAGGAATCTAGGGCAGGTAAATCCCAAATCAGCTGGGACTTTTGACCAAAGACAGCTCCAATATGACGCACATACTCATGACGTTGGGTCCAAGGGGTATAGCCTAAGACATTCACTTCGCCACTAGAAGGATAGAGAATGCCAGAGAGCATTTTGATCGTTGTGGATTTTCCAGCTCCATTAGGGCCAATAAGACCATGTATTTCCCCACGATTGATGGTAAAGGAAATATCTTTTACAGCCTCTACCAACTTATATTCCCGATGAACAAGTGACTTAATACTACTCATTAGGCCTGTTCCAGATTTTTGAGGTACCTTAAAGGTACGTGTTAAGTGATTGACATTAATACAAGGTTCCATTTTCAACCTCCTGCACTTGTATATTTATTAAGGCAATGCTGCCAAAGAAGAAGACTAAGTATAAAAAGTAAAAAACAAATAGGAATACTTATAAGGCTTATGTAGTCTAAGTGACCCAGAAGCGCCTTTGTAGGTAAATATATAAAAATGGCTAAAGGAAAGACATAGCGAAAAAACCAAGCAGTAGTTTTGCCATAAATATCCAAAGGGTATTCGCTAAAACCAAGGATTTTATCCATGATTTCACTTAGTCTACCTACAACAACTGTCATAATAAGAATACAGCAATATAAAACGAGAAATGTCATATATAGGACAATAGCCCCTATCATAAAAAGTAAGAAATAGCCTAGGTTAAGAGGTGTTAGGTGAAGTTTAAGTTCTCCCAAAGCATAAAGTATAAAAATGAGCCCTGCTAGCGTTCCACTTAAGCTCATATAATTAGGTCCACCTGTAAGGATAAGACCAATAGGTGGGTAGGGCTTTAAGAGTAAACGATCAAAGGTACCTTCACGAACCATAAAATCTACATTAGTACGAACACTCCCAAAGAGTAGGTCTCTTAAACCACTCCCAAAAAGGGAGATGCCTTGGAATAAAAGAATTTGTGTTAGAGTCCAACCAGGATACCCATTTGTGGTTACAAAGATCATGAGTATAATAATAACACCAATGCTAGAGTTAAGAAGAGACATCATTAAACCATTAATAAAATCAAAACGATATTGCATATTACGTTGAATACCTATTTTGCTATTCAGAAAAAAGATTTTCCATAAATCATAAAGCACCTTCATTTTTTAACCTCCTACACCACAGAAGTGTTTGATCGCTTTATGCCATAGGATGCGGCATAGTAAAAAGAGAGTCATAATCCAAGCTAATTGAATACCAATAGCTTGGCCATATTCTAAAAGACTTCGTGTTCCTTCCTTATTAAGCAAAAACTGAAGAGGCATAAAGAAAACATATTTAAAGGGCAAGAAGTCTAAAATTCTAGCAAGCCATGGGGGATAAAAGTCTAGAGGGAAAAAGCCTCCCCCTAGAAGGCCAATTAAGATCGTTTTTAAATGACGTAAGGATAAATTGTTTTTAAAGATAAAAGCGCTTAGTCCGACTAAGAAGTTTATGAAAAACGTCAGAAAGAAACTCAATAGAATACAACTTAAAAAGCGAAAAAAGGATCCCACACTCATAAAGGTAGGTGGACACAAAAGGGAGTACACAATAAAGTTGGGAAAAAATTCAAAACAAGCACCTAGTGTACGAATTGCGGCAGAATTAGCTAAAAGCATATTCATGACAGAACAGGGCCTTATGAGGTAAAGCGATAAATCACCCGTTAAGATACCCTCTGAAAGAAAGATATCTGTAAAAGTGAAGGTCAGATACCAAACAAAATTGATTCCAGCAAAATACCAAATCATCTGAGTAAGCTCATAACCAGCAATAGAATGAGCGCCTTGGTGAGTATAGATACTAGTAAATAGGGAAATGGTCACAAGTACCACAATGGGGTCAATAACGACTGAGAGAAGTAACCCCACACGATGCTGGAACACTACTTTGACATAAGCTTTGTAATAAGCCTTAAATGCATTCATAAAATGACACCTCATTAAAAAGAGTAAACTTTTTACACTTAGCGAAGGATAGTGTAAAAAATGATAGTATCAATTTTAGAATATTTAGTCAACAGTTTTTTGAATTCTGCTAATGTTTTTCAAAAAATAATAAATATTAAACTTTTGCTTATTTTAAAGGACTAAATTTAAACAAGTGTATTTCAATAGGAAAAGGAGTATGCTATAATAAATGAAGAAAAATAACAAGGGGATGTAGCTCATTTGGGAGAGCGCTTGAATGGCATTCAAGAGGTAGAGGGTTCGATCCCCTTCATCTCCATAGTAAAGGAAGCTGTACACTTAAGAGAGTGTACAGCTTCCTTTTTGTGGTGCGCCAGGCAGGGCACAATCTAACAGGTGAAAGTTTTATACAGTGATAGAGAAATAGCGACGCGTTGGACGCCATGCTTCTGCCCCCTCTTTTACATGGATGTATTTATTAGAAGTATAGTGAAAAATACTATAGTAAAAAAACAGTGAAAAGTATATAATATTATAGAAAAATAAGAATTATTAAAAAATTTAATGTTTAGAAGGAGAACAGGGTAGTTATGAGTTATAGTAAGGAGCATTTTGATAAGAGTGCCAACGTGAAGGCTATTTATATATGGTGTATAATATCATCTATCTTGACACTTGCTTATGGTGTAGAGATTATTAAGGGCTTGAGGAACTTTAGTTATTATATTATGTTTTTATTATTTTGTTGGGTTCCATTTGCCATAGGAATTATCTTTTTGAGAAGTAAAAACCTTAACGCATCTCATTATAAGTATTTTATACCTATAGGGTTTGGAATCACCTATGCTTTTGCTTTATTCACCAACAATTCGCCTTTAGTTTTTGTTTATATACTACCACTGACCAGCATGCTTGTTTTATTTAAGGATAAAAACTATATCATGTGGGTAGGAGTAGGGGTAGTTATTACAAATCTTGCAGCCATTGGTAAAAGTATATTAGGAGGGAATATAACACCATTAGATATAACAGCGTATGAAATTCAAGTAGCCTGTGTTATTTTGTGTTTTATAGGCTATACTTTGGCCATTGACCATCTGATCCAGGTAGACAATACCATATTGGGGGGTGTAAAAGAACATCTCGCCACTGTAGTCCATACCGTTGGAAAGGTAAAAGAAGCTAGTAGCAAGATTGTAAGTGGTGTAACAGTAGTCAAGGACTTAACAGATGATAATGTCTATGGAGCTAACCAAGTTGTACAGAGTATGACGGATTTAGCTAGAAGTAATAAGATTCTTTATGATAAAACAAAATCTTCACAAGATATGACCGAAATGATTAATACTCAGGTTCAAAATGTGGCTAACCTTATTCAAGTAATGGTGCAGCTAGCAAAGGAATCCAAGATTCATGCAGGAACTAGCAAAAATCAATTAGAAGAGGTAGTAGATCTAGCCAATGTTATGTCGGACCTTTCTGGTCAGGTAGAAGCAGCCCTTAGTGAATTTAATCAAGTTTTTACTCGCGTAAAAAATGAAGTGGGAATCATTGATAGTATTACCACACAAACGAATCTATTGGCTTTGAATGCTTCTATTGAAGCAGCAAGAGCAGGAGATGCGGGAAAAGGATTTGCTGTAGTAGCTGAAGAAATCCGAAAGCTCAGTAATGTTACCAAAGATTCTTCTACCAATATTTTTACATCCCTTCAAAGTCTTGAGGAGACCTCTGACAAAGTTATCCTATCTACTAATCAAATCACTTCCAATATAAAGGACTCCTTATCTAAGGTGAAGTTGGTTAATAGGAGTGTAATGGGTATATCTGAAGATTCTCAGCATCTAGAAGAAAACATTAATACTATTCATAAGGCCACTAAAGAGGTTGAGAATTCCAATGGACAAATGGTAGATAATATGAAAGATGTAATAGAAGTAATGAAACAAGCTACTATAAGGATACAACAAACAGAGCAAGTAACTAAAGAAATAGTAAGTAAATATGAGAAGACATCTAAGAATGTTGAATATATTGAAACGATCGTAGAGGAATTGGTTAAAGATCTTGATTAAAGCTCCTGGAAATGATAGGTTTATAGGATATTTATTAAACCTGATAACTATTAGATTTCCACAACTCATTAGTATAAAACAGATATCAGTTAAAACAAAGTGTATAAATTTAAAAATAAGAAAATAGCAGATACATAAAAACCACAAAAAAGCCATGGAATTAACAATTCCCTGGCTTTTTTCTGCTGTAAAAACCGGAATAGCTTCTTTAGAAAGGAAGATAGCATAAGGTGATTTTTAACAAAAAAGCCCTAAAAGTAGCCTGAAAATAAATGAAATATAGATATAAATAGAGACAATAGAGAAGAAGAGAAAGGGAAAGATGTAAAAAATATATAAATAATCCAAATAAATTTTCTCAATTATGTTGATTTTTTAAAATAGTAGTATTATAATCTAAGTAACCGGTTTAGTAAACCGGTTACTTAGATTATAATACTACCTCTTAAGAGAGATGCCAGGAGGGCTGCTTCAGTTAGATGTGAAGCTTAGCGATGCTTATATAAGAGGCTTAGTAGCTATTAATGAGAGAATCTTCTAAGAGAGGTGGAGTATACATGGAACAGAAAGAGATTTTGGTAGTGGGTAGCTTAAATATGGACTTAGTAGTTAAGTTAATAGCTATGCCAAAAGTAGGTGAAACAGTTTTAGGAAGCGACATACACTATGTACCGGGAGGGAAGGGGGCAAATCAAAGTTTTGCTGCTACTCGGTTAGGTGGCAAAGTAACGATGTTAGGCAAAGTAGGAAATGATGATTTTGGCAAAACCTTAGTTAATCATTTGAATAAGGCAGGGGTAAATACATCAGCAATAGGTTTTGAGAAAGATTGTTCTACTGGTCTCGCTATTATTTATGTCAATAATGAAGGAGATAATAGCATTGCAGTCATACCAGGAGCTAACGCGAGATGTGATATTCATTATATTAAATCCCACTTAGATAAAATAAAGAAAGCAGATCTTATTATGATGCAAATGGAGATTCCCATGGAAACAGTGCAATACGTTATAGAAGTTGCCCACCAGTATAACAAGCAGCTGATTTTAAATCCAGCACCCGCTCCAGATTTTATAGAGGATGAGCTTTATAAGAGAATCCATTACTTAACACCTAATGAAACAGAATTAGCAAAACTAACAGGTTACCCAGCAGATACAATGGATGAAATTATAAAGGCCAGTCAGTATCTTATTGAGAAAGGTGTTAAAAAGGTACTTGTTACTTGTGGGGACAGAGGAGCAGTACTTGTTGATCAAGCTTCCCATAGACATTACGCCACCCAAAAGGTAGAAGCTATTGATACAACCGCAGCAGGAGACTCTTTTAATGCGGCTGTTGCCGTTAAGTTAATGGAAGGAAGTAGCGAAGAGGAGGCCATTCAATTTGCTAATAAGGTATCAGGAATAGTAGTAACAAGGGTAGGTGCTCAAAGTTCTATCCCTAGTCGACAAGAGGTTGAAGAAGTAAGGTAAGCTAAGTCCAAATAAGAAGAGGGGGAATAAGGAATGGACGAAAATATTTTAGTTATGGAAAAGATTACTAAGATATATGGAAACGGCTTTGTCGCCAATAAAGATGTAGATTTTTCTGTTAAGAAAGGGGAAATACATGCTTTAGTGGGTGAGAATGGAGCAGGTAAAAGTACACTTATGAAGGTTTTATTTGGTGTAGAGACACCAGACTCTGGAAGGATACTTTTAAAGGGAAAAGAAGTAAAGATCGATAATCCAATGAGTGCAATTAAACAGGGTATTGGAATGGTTCATCAGCACTTTATGCTTGCCCCTTCCTTAACCGTAGCTGAAAACATGATTATGGGTATCGAGCCTAAAAAATATGGTTTTATTGACTATGATAGAGTCGTTAAGATGTGCCGTGAAGTATCTGAAAAATACAATTTAGCTATAGATCCTTTGGCAAAGGTAAAAGATTTATCTGTTGGAATCAAACAAAAGGTAGAGATTTTAAAAGCCTTATTAAGAGGGGCAGAAATCTTAATATTAGATGAACCCACAGCTGTACTGACGCCTCAAGAAACAGATGAGCTATTTGTCCAGTTAGAAAAATTGAGAGAAAAAGGCCATACCATTATATTTATTTCTCATAAGTTAAAAGAGATTAAACAGATTTGTAATAAAATAACCATTTTACGACATGGTAAATCCATGGGAGAGTATGAAGTCAAAGATCTCACAGAGCAAGAAATATCTCGGCTCATGGTGGGAAGGGATGTAGTATTAAAGGTTGAAAAGAAAAAAGCAGAGCCTAAGGACACTATATTAAAGGTACGTGACCTAGTGGTAAGAGATATGACAGGAAGAGATAAGTTAAAAGGAATTAGTTTTAATGTAAGAAGAGGAGAGATATTAGGTATTGCAGGGATTGAAGGTAACGGGCAAAGAGAAGTGGCTGAAGCTATAACAGGACTCGAACCGTATGCAGCAGGAGAGATAACGATTAAGGGGAGAGATATTAAGGGGTTACCTATTCGCCAAATAAGAGAGATGGGGACAGCCCATATACCAGAAGACCGAATGACCTATGGTATTTCAGCAGAAGTTTCTATTAAAGATAATATGATATCTGATAGGTTTTATAAAAAAGATTACAATAAGAAAGTCTTATTTAACGAGAAGAAAATAGAGAAAGAAGTAGATGGTCTTATTAAAGATTATCTTGTGAAATGCGATGACCGAACACAGCCTGTCCGGATGCTTTCAGGAGGAAATATTCAAAAGGTAGTTGTTGCTAGAGAATGCTCTTTAAGTCCAGACTTTATCGTTGTAAATCAACCTACTCGAGGGATTGATGTTGGGGCCATTGAGTTTGTTAGAAAACACCTTATAGACCTTAGAGATGAAGGGGTTTCTATTCTACTTATTTCTGCAGATTTAAATGAGGTTTTAGAGCTTTCAGATAGTTTGATGGTTATGTGTGAAGGTGAGATTGTAGCTTATTTTGAAGATAGCTCAAAAGTAACAGAGCAGGAACTAGGTGAATATATGCTAGGCATTAAGACAATGACAAAAGAGCAGATAGGGGGTATTCTACATGAAAAATAAGCCTACAACAACTAAAAGTATAGAGAAGAAATTTGAAATAGTACGTGTTTTAGTAGCTGTGACAATTGCTTTAGCAGTTGCCTTTGTACTTATTTCAGTTGTAAGTGAACAACCTATGGAGGCATTAAAACAGTTCCTACTTGGTCCTCTTATGTCCCTTAGAAATTTTGGTAATGTTATGGAATTATTTATTCCCCTTGTATTTGGAGGGTTAGCAGTTTGTATTATGTTTCAATGTAATCAGTTTAATATGGGAGCCGAAGGGGCCTTTCTCTTAGGTGGTTTGGGAGCGGGTTATGTAGCCACTACATTCATCTTACCTGCACAAATCCATCCTGTTGTTGGTATTGCAGTGGGGGGATTAATTGGAGCAGTAATCTGTACCATTCCCGCACTTCTTAAGGTAAAATGGCAAGCCAATGAAGTCGTTTCGTCCCTTATGCTTAACTACATCATGTTGTTCTTAGGGAGCTACATATTACAGTATTTGATGCTAGATCCTGGTGCAGGATATCCTGCTTCTCAAACTTTTGTAAAGTCAGCCAAATTACCCGTTATTATAGCAAAAACCAATATTCATGCAGGTATTTTATTAGCCCTTTTATTAGTAGTTCTTACTTACCTCTTTATTTATAAGACGAAATGGGGCTACGCTATCCGAATGACGGGGCAAAATGAAAAATTTGCTCGTTACTCTGGAATAAGTATTGGAGGAACCATCATTATGTCTCAAGTAATAGGTGGTGCCATTGCAGGTATGGGTGGTGCAACCCAAGTATTAGGTATGTACACCCGTTATTCTTGGACAAGCTTACCCGGATACGGCTTTGATGGCATTATCATTGCCATACTCGCTAAAAATAATCCACTATTTGTTCCACTTGCAGCCTTTTTCTTAGCCTATCTTCGTATTGGTGCAGACATTATGGCCAGAAGGACAGATGTGGCGCCAGAAGTTGTCTCCATTGTACAATCACTTATTATCTTGCTAGTAGCAGCCAAGATGTTCTTAGATAAGTACAAACATAAGAAGATTGTAGAAAACTCAAAAAAACAAACAACAGTAAGTGAGGTGGCGTAGTATGGAAAATTTAATAGCAGCTATATTTTCAACAGATTTTGTATTCTCCATATTAAGACTATCAACACCTATATTACTTGCAGGTTTAGCCGCTCTTATTACAGATCGAGCAGGTGTAATGAATATTGGACTTGAAGGAATCATGTTAAGTGCAGCACTGATGGGTGTCATTGGAAGTGCTTTTACACAAAGTGCTTTTATGGGTTTCCTTTGTGCCATAGCAACAGGTGTTCTAATAGCACTAGTCATGGCTTACTTTGCCCTTAATCTTAAAACAGACATTATTTTAACAGGTATTGCCCTCAATTTGCTGGCTTCAGGAGGTACGGTATTCGTCCTTTATTCTGTTGCAAAAGATAAAGGGATGTCAACGTCTCTTGCTAGCTTGACAATGCCTACTATAAATATTCCTATTTTGCAGAGCATTCCAGTGTTAGGGAAGATCTTATCCGGTCATAACCTACTAACTTATTTAGCTTTTATAGCTGTCCTTATTGTTTGGGTACTCCTTTATAAGACACCTCTAGGACTTAAGATAAGAGTAGTAGGAGAAAACAGTCATGCAGCAGAAAGCGTTGGGATTAATGTTAAGAGAATTCAATACAGTGCTCTAGCCATAAGTGGTGTTTTGGCTGCAATGGGTGGAGCCTATATGTCTATGGGATATATGGACAAGTTTGCAAGGGATATGACGGCAGGTAGAGGCTTTATCGCTCTGGCAGCAGAAGCCTTAGGAAGAGGGACACCAGTGGGAACACTTATTGCTTCTCTCGTATTTGGCACAGCAGATGCCCTAGGAAGTAACTTACAGGTACTAGATATACCTGTACAATTTATCCAAATGATGCCTTATCTGTTTACCATCATCGGACTGGTTTTATATGCAGTCATGAAGGCTAAACAGATTAGCAAAATAAAAATTAAAGGTAATGAAGCAAGTAAGTAGTCAAAAAACTTATTAAAATGGAGGAATCAAAATGAAGAAAAGTAGATTAGTAAAATTAGCAGCCTTAATGATTACAGGAACAATGGTATTAGCAGGATGTGGCAATAGTCAACCAGCAGCAACATCAGAAAAGGCAGAACCAACTAAGACAGAAGCTACTCAAGAAGCCGCAAAAGAGGAAACAACTAATGAGGAAAAATTAAGTATCGCTATTCTTCTTAATGGAACACTTGGAGATAAGGCTTTCTTCGATTCAGCAGCAAATGGTGGAGAGATGATTCGAACCGCATTAGGTCATGATGTAAAAGTTGTTGAAATGGGTTATGATGAAACAAAATGGATGCCAACACTTATTGATTTCTCTGAAGATAAGGATACAGATATCATCATTGTTGGGACCTGGCAAATTGCAGAAAAATTACAAGAAATAGCACCACAATATGCAGATAAAAAATATATTATTTTTGACTCTTCTGTAGATTATTCATTAGGTGGCCTTGATAATGTTTACTCTATTGAATACAAACAAAATGAATGCTCTTTCTTAGCAGGAGCAGTAGGTGCATTAGCAACTAAAACAGGGACCATTGGATTTGTTGGGGGTATGGAAAACTATGTTATCAATGACTTCTTATTAGGGTACATACAAGGAGCGAAGCAAGTTAAGCCAGACATCAAAATATCTATTGGTTATGTAGGAAACTTCAGTGATAGTGCAAAAGCAAAAGAATTAACACTTGCTCAAATTAACCAAAATGCAGATGTTATTTATCAAGTAGCAAGTACAGCAGGACTTGGAGTTATTGATGGAGCAACAGAAAAAGATAAATTTGTTATCGGTGTAGATAGTGACCAGGCTGCAGCATTTATGGAAACAGACAAGGCAAAAGCAGAACATATTATTACCTCCGCACTTAAACGTGTAGATGAATCTTTATTAAGAGCGCTACAACTTGAAGCAGCAGGAGAATTAAAATGGGGTGCAACAGAAGTTTTAGGAATTAATGAAGGCTGTGTAGGTATTGCTAAAAATGAAGTTTATGATGCCAATGTTTCAGATGAGATAAAAGGTCTTGTAGATGGACTGGAAAAAGATATTCTTGAAGGAAAAATCACTGTAGATACAGCATTTGGTAAGAGTGCAGATGATATACAAGCTATTAGAAATTCAGTAAGACCATAAGCTTGAATTAAAAATAAATAAGCATTGATCATTAAAAATGGTAAAGGTGAAGAGATAATCATTTATCTTTACCATTTTTTCAGTGTTTTATAATTAGGAGGTAGATAGGATGAAGAGGATACCTGTGATTATGGATTGTGATCCAGGTCATGATGATGCTATAGGTATTATTTTAGCCTGTGCATCAGATAAACTAGATGTAAAGGGTATTACAACAGTAGGGGGCAATCAAACAATAGAAAAAACCACCAATAATGCCCTAAGGGTCCTTCGGTTTATTGATAAAGATATCCCTGTAGCAAAAGGCGCCAATATGCCAATAAGGCGTGAGCTAGAAATAGCACCTTCTGTACATGGTGACTCAGGTTTAGACGGTCCAGTGCTTCCAGAGCCTATAAAGGAACCCTTAGACATATCAGCAGTAGAATTAATGGCACAAATACTAGAAGAAAGCCATGAGAAAGTTACACTTGTTCCCACAGGCCCTTTGACAAACATTGCCATCTTTTTGCTAGCCTATCCCCACCTGAAAGCTAAAATAGAAAGAATTAGTTTAATGGGTGGAGCAGCTATTGGTGGCAACTGGACAGCAGCAGCAGAGTTTAACATATTAGTTGATCCTGAAGCTGCAGATATTGTTTTTAAATCAGGCATCCCCATAACTATGGCAGGATTAGATGTAACCCATAGAGCAAAGGTTTACCCAGAAGATATTGCTAGAATCAAGGCCCAAGGTGGTAAAGTAGCTATTATGGTAGGGGAATTATTAGAGTTCTTCATTCGTTTTCACCGTGATATATGTGGATGGGATTTTGCACCTTTGCATGACCCTTGTGCCGTAGCCTGGTTGATTAACCCAGATATGTTCACTTCCAAAAAGCTCCATGTCATGATTGATACAAATGGAGAACACACTACAGGCTGTACAGTGACGGATTTTTATGGCAGCACAGCACCTAATGTAGATGTTTTATTAGATGTAGATAGATATCAATTTGTTGATCTGCTTGTAGAAGCTGTCAATAAATACAACTAGAAGGAAGAGGCAGGAGGAGAAGAAATGACAAATATTCCGATTATAATTGATGCAGATCCTGGAATTGATGATTTTTTTGCCATTATGCTAGCTAAAAGTTGCAGGGACTTTGAGATAAAAGGTATTACAACAGTAGCAGGCAATCAAATATTAGAAAAAACTACTCAAAATGCTTTGCAGATTGCAACCCTTTTAGGTATTGATACACGTATAGGGAAGGGAGCAACAGGTCCTATCCATCGTGAACTAGAAATAGCAGGTAATGTACATGGAGAAAATGGGCTTGGAGGAGTGAGACTTCCAGCTGCCATTTGTGAATTAGATAAGGACTATGCTTGGGATGTGATTTACCAAGAAGCTGTTAAGGCAAAAGGGAGACTAAAGCTCATAGCAGTAGGACCTCTTACCAATGTAGCTATTGCCATACTAAAATATCCTGATTTGCACCAATACCTGGATGAGATTGTTATGATGGGTGGGTCTACAGGGATAGGAAATCATGGAGCTTATGGAGAATTTAATATTTGGGTAGACCCAGAAGCTGCAGATATAGTCTTTAAGGCAGGTATTCCTCTTACTATGGTAGGGCTCAACGTGACAATGGCAACAGGCATTACTGCAGAAGAGTTAGAAGATATACTTGCTATAGAATGTAAACACAGCCAAGAAGTCACAGAGCTTTTTAGATTTATGCAGGCTAGTTATAAAAAACTAGGACATGACTTTGTGGCTATTCATGATGCCTTAGCTGTGGCTTATGTTATGGACAAGGAAGTATTAAGCTGCAAACCTTATTATGTAACAATTGAGACAAGAAGTACACTTAATAGGGGAAGAACCGTTGTAGACCTTGATAATTCTCATAGGGATAAGGTATCAAATGCAAAGGTAGCTATGGAAGTCCATAAAGACAAGTTTATAGAATTACTAAAAAATATGTTTAAATATTACAACTAAATTTGATGACTAGATATTATAACTCATTGTAATGAGATCGAGCTGAAAGTGAGGGTACTATGAAACGAGCGTATGAATATGATTATGAATTAATTTCACAAGCTATACCACGTATTTTGACAGAAGAAGAGCAAACATGGGAAGTGGCCTTTGAAATGGATCAAAGGAACTGGGAAGCTGTAAAATTACTTTGGGGAAGTAACGTACCAGGGTCTTTTGCACCAGAAAGAGTTTTGCTTGCAGGTATTTTATCCATGTATAACATGGGTTATGATGTAACAGAGGCAGAAAAACTTATTCCATTGGCATTAGAAGCCAGGGAAAAAGAGGATAAAGTACAATTATCCAAACTAACAGCTAGAGTTTTCAACCTCCTGAACTGTGCTCAAAAGATTGAAGGGCATCCCTACCATTCATTTACTTGTTATGATAGCTTTGAGAAGTATAAAAAAGCTGTAGATTTTATAAAATATGATAGTGTGGATACACAAAGTAAAGATTTTTTTGATAGAACGTATGCGGGTTGGGTAACACAAGTAATAGGCGCGGCAGTAGGAACAGCCATAGAAGGTTATACTACAGAAACGATCCAAAAGGTATTTGGTGAAGTAAATAATTATGTAAGAAAGCCTAGTACTTACAATGATGATATTACCTATGAGATAGCCTTTCTGGAAGCCTTTGATAAAAGTGGTTACAATGTAACGTCAAGCCAAATTGCTGAGGAATGGGTAGGACGTATCCCATCTGGTTGGTCAGCTGAGGATATTGCCCTTAAAAATATTATGTTAGGCATTTACCCTCCAGAAAGTGGGTATGCTTCCAATCCTTTTAGAGAATGGATAGGAGCTCAAATGCGAGGAGCTATATGTGGAATGGTAGCTCCAGCTAATCCAGAGTTAGCAGCTGAACTAGCATTCAAGGATGGTGTGGTTTCCCATCATAACAATGGTGTTATAGGTGAAATCTTTAATGCTATAATGGTGTCTATGGCTTATGTAGAAAGAGATATGCGTACCCTAGTAAAAAAGGCTATTGATATGCTTCCAAAAGATAGTGAATACTATACGGTTGTCAAATTTGCCCTAGACTGTTGTGAGAAAAGTAGCAGCTATTTAGAGGCATGGAAGGTTTGTGAAAACCGTTATAAAGAGTATAACTGGATTCATGCTTATCCCAATGCTGCGATTGAAGTGATTGCCTTATATTTTAGTGAAAATGACTTTGATAAGTGTATTAATTACTTATCTATGATGGGGCAAGATGTAGACTGTAATGCTGCACAAGTAGCCACACTATTTGGCATTGCCTATGGTTTGGAGGGTATTTCCACCAAATGGACAGAACCACTTACAGATGAACTCATCTCCTATGTCCGAGGCTATGAAAAGACTACTTTAACAGCTATTGCAAAACTCACAGTAGATAGTGTTAATAAAGCAAAGGCAGTACACAAAGCTTAGATTTAATAGAGATTAAATAATAGTAAAAGGTCCATGTATTCTAATCATTGAATGAGAATACATGGACCTTTTGCGTGAGAAAATAAATGATATGTAGAAGCTCTAGAGAAAAGATTAATGAAAAATAATGTCTAGAATCGCCCATTCTTTCGTATAAATATCAAAAAAATACATAGCCTAAATAAGGAAATCTTTGAATCAATTGGAATAGGATGGGATGGAGATGAAGACTTTTGAAATAAAAACCAAGGTAAAGCTTGGACAGGGTTCCCTCAGCTACGTAGAGACCTTAAAGAACAAAAGGGTCTTTGTTGTTACCGACCCTTTTATGGTGAAGTCAGGCATGATCAATAAGATTACAGAGCATTTATCCTCTGGGTCCTATGAAGTATTTAGTGATATTGTTCCTGATCCACCTATGGGGCTTGTGGTAAAAGGCGTAGAAGCACTGGCAGCCTTTAAGCCAGATGCTGTGATTGCTCTTGGAGGTGGCTCTGCTATCGATGCGACCAAGGCAATTATGAATTTCTCTAAGAAAATTACTGGATTACACCAGATGCAATTCATTGCAATTCCTACTACCAGTGGGACAGGCTCTGAAGTGACGTCTTTCTCAGTTATTACAGATGAAGTCAAGCAGATTAAGTATCCACTGGTATCCGATGAGTTTTTGCCAGATGTGGCTATTTTAGAGCCAGAGCTTGTGAAAAGTGTGCCTCCTAGTATTGTGGCAGATACAGGGATGGATGTTTTGACCCATGCTATTGAGGCCTATGTCTCTACTTCAGCTACAGATTTTTCAGATGCTTTAGCTGAAAAGGCAGTGGAATTAGTTTTTGACTATTTAGTGAGGTCCTACAGAAGTAGCGAGGATATGGAGGCAAGGGAAAAGATGCACAATGCTTCTTGCCTAGCGGGACTAGCCTTTAACTTAGCTTCTTTGGGAATTAACCATGCTATTGCCCACAATATTGGAGGCAAACTCCATGTGCCTCATGGAAGAACCAATGCCCTTCTTCTTCCTTATGTTATTGAGTTTAATAGTGAGATAGATGGTTATAGTCCAAGTAAATATTCGGTAGCTGCTACCAAATATGCTCAGCTTGCTAAGCTAGTAGGCATTGAAGGAAATAACGTAAGGATGCTTGTAAAGAATTTTATACATGCCATTACCCGTATGCAGCATGAGATGAAGATGCCTACACGTTTAGAAGAATGTAAGGTGTCTAAAGAAGACATTAATAAGGCAAAACAAGATATTGCAAAGGGTGCTTTAGAGGATGCTTGTATTTTGACAAACCCTCGGAGTGCCACAGTGGGAGATATCTTGGAGATTATCTACCGTATCAGTTAAAACCACCAGCTAAGGATAGAGGATGACTATGCAAGCAGAGGATAAACAACGGATTATACAAGAGTTTGTGCCAGGTAAGCAGATTACCCTTGCCCACATTATTGCAAATCCTACAGAGGACATTTACAAGAAACTAGGTTTAATTACAGAAAAAATAAGTGCTATTGGTATCTTAACCATTACACCTAGTGAGGGGTCTATCATTGCTGCAGATGTGGCAACCAAGGCATCAGATATTGCTATTGGATTTATTGACCGTTTTAGTGGCGCACTACTGATCAGTGGGGATGTAAGTGCTGTGGAAGCAGCCTTAAAGGATATTATACAGGTATTAGAGTATACGTTAGGTTTCACACCTACACGTATTACTAGGAGCTAATTTATGAGCAGAGTCATCTTTATAGGACGCACAGGCTGTGGCAAGACCACCTTATGCCAGAAACTCGATGAATTAGAACTAACGTATAAAAAGACCCAAGCTGTAGAGCTCTATAGGCGTGCCATTGATACCCCTGGTGAATATTTAGAAAACAGAAACTACTATAGTGCCCTTATTATGACGGCTGTAGATGCAGAGCTGATTGCCCTTATAGGAGATCCCACAGTAGAAAATAATTTTATTCCACCTGCTTTTGCCTGCTCTTTTGCAAAGGAGCTCATTGGGATCATCACCAAGATTAATTGTGTTAAAGAAGCGAGGGACATAGAAAGAGTGGAAGAAAGCCTAAGGATGGCGGGCGTCAGTAGGATTTTCAAAGTAGATACAGTAGAGAATGTAGGCATTGAAGAGCTATTTAACTATCTAGAGCCCTTTTTAAAGGAATAGGCCCGATGCTTTCTTTGGCCCCATCCAAAAGGGAGCTTTTAAATAGAGATAGGAGAAAAGAAGCAAGAAAGAAGTGAGTGGATGAGAGAAGAACTGCTGAGTGTCGGTATTGATATTGGGACAAGTACAACCCAGCTTATATTTTCAAAGCTCATTATTGAGAATATGGCCTCCAGTTATACAGTTCCCCGTATCGTTATTGTAGACAAGAAGATTATTTATAGAAGTCCCATTTATTTCACACCACTGATTTCGAATAAAGAAATAGATGGGTCTAAGGTAAGAGAGATTGTAGAAAAGGAATATGAGAGTGCAGGTATTGATAAGACCAAGATTGATACAGGTGCAGTCATTATTACAGGTGAAACCGCTAGAAAAGAAAATGCAAAAGAGGTACTAACCACCTTAAGTGGCTTTGCCGGTGATTTTGTAGTGGCTACGGCAGGACCTGATTTGGAAAGTATTATTTCAGGTAAGGGTGCAGGGGCTCATATTTATTCTAAGGAGCACAATACCAGTGTAGTGAATATAGACATTGGTGGGGGCACCAGTAACTTGGCTGTTTTTAGGCGAGGAGAGGTGGAGGATACAGGTTGCCTAGATATTGGAGGCAGGCTCATAAAACTAGACCCTTCTTCACGGAAGATTAGTTATATTACTCCCAAGCTTCAAGAGCTCATAGCTAAGTATCAGTTAGGCATTGAGCTGGGTATGGAGGCAACCAGGGATAAGCTAAAACCTATTATTGACCTGATGGTTAAGGTGCTTATGCAAAGTGTAGGGCTCCTACCGGTAGATGAAGACTTCAATAAAATGGTGACCAATAAAAGCATCAAAAGGGATAAGCCTATTCAGTGTATTTCCTTTTCAGGAGGCGTAGCAGACTACGTTTACTATGATGTGGCTGAGAGAGGAAGTATAGCTGACTACTTTCAGTTTGGAGATATAGGTATTTTATTAGGACAGGCTATTAGAGAATCCCCTCTTTATAGAGAGATGAAGGTTATAAAGAGTACAGAGACCATTAGGGCCACTGTAGTAGGCGCAGGCACCCATACAACAGAAATAAGTGGAAGTACCATTACGTATACAAAGAATACCTTTCCCATTAAGAACTTACCTATTTTAAAGCTCTCTTTAGAAGATGAAGAGGGCGGGGCTGAAGGACTCCGAACTGCTGTTAAGCAAAAGCTAGAGTGGTTCAAGTTAGATGGTGACCTGCAAAGGGTGGCGATTGCCATACAAGGCAAAGAGAATCCCAGTTTTAAAGAGGTACAGGCTTATGCCCAAGGTCTTGTAGAAGGAATGCAGGAGCTTATCGCTAGAGAGCTACCACTTATTTTAATTGTAGAAAAGGATATGGCCAAGGTATTAGGCCAAACCATGTACCATCAACTAGGGTACAAAAAGGATGTGATTTGTTTAGATAGCATCAAACTAGACAACGGGGATTATATCGATATCGGTAATCCCGTAGCTGAGGGAACAGTGCTTCCTGTAGTAGTAAAAACATTAGTGTTTAATTGAAAGGAGGGTCTTTATGATTTTAAAGACACAGTTATTTGGACATACTTATGAGTTTAAATCACTCAAAGAGGTAATGGCAAAAGCCAATGAAGAAAAGTCAGGAGACAGATTAGCAGGACTTGCAGCTACCAGTGCAGAGGAAAGGGTGGCAGCAAAGGTGGTATTAGCCAATGTGACCTTGGAGGATTTACGAAACAATCCTGCCGTTCCTTATGAAATGGATGAGGTAACACGTATTATTCAAGATGATGTCAATGAAAAGATTTATAACGAATTTAAACATATGACAGTCGCTGAGTTTAGAGAATGGATTTTAGATGAAAAAACCACAGGTGCAGACATTAAGAGAGCCTCAAGAGGCATCACCTCAGAGATTGTAGCAGCTGTTGCTAAGCTCATGTCTAATATGGACCTTGTTTATGGCGCTAGTAAAATCCGTATTACAGCTCATTGTAATACTACCATTGGGGAACCAGGGACACTTTCTTCTAGACTTCAACCTAACCATCCAACAGATGACCCTGATGGAATTATGGCCTCCTTATTAGAAGGTTTAACTTATGGGGCAGGCGATGCCTTACTTGGACTTAACCCTGTAGATGATTCCACAGAGAGTGTGGTAAGGGTTTTAAAACGTTTTGAAGAAATCAAACAAAAGTTTAAAATACCTACTCAAACCTGTGTGCTGGCTCACGTTACCACACAAATGGATGCTATTCGTAAAGGAGCTCCCACAGACCTTATTTTCCAATCTATTGCAGGTTCTGAAAAAGGAAACGAGGCTTTTGGTTTCAATGCTGCCACTATTGAAGAAGCAAGACAGCTGGCTTTGAGCCAAGGAACAGCAGAAGGACCTAATGTGATGTACTTTGAAACAGGCCAAGGCTCTGAGCTTTCTTCGGAAGCCCATCATGATACAGACCAAGTCACAATGGAAGCCAGATGCTATGGTTTTGCTAAACACTATGAGCCTTTTATTGTTAATACAGTAGTAGGCTTTATTGGACCAGAGTACTTGTATGATGGCCGCCAAGTAAGTAGAGCAGGTCTTGAAGACCACTTCATGGGTAAGCTAACAGGTGTTTCTATGGGATGTGATGCTTGCTATACTAACCATATGAAGGCAGATCAAAATACCATTGAAGACTTATCTGTTTTACTAACAGCAGCAGGCTGTAACTACTTCATGGGTATTCCTCATGGAGACGATGTTATGCTCAACTATCAAACCACAGGTTTTCATGAAACAGCAGCTCTTAGAGAGATATTTGGTCTAACAGCGATTAAACCTTTCCATGAATGGCTTCTCAAAATGGGCTTTGTAGATGAAAGGGGCCGTTTAACAGAGAGAGCTGGAGATGCATCAATACTATTCTAAGATAAGGAGGCACAATAATGAACGAACAAGATTTAAGAAGAATGGTAGAACAATTAGTGGAACAAATGGTTACAAAGAATGGAAGTAGTACAAATAATACAGTATCTACAGCAGCCAGTAGTAATAGCTGTGCTTCTCATGCTTGTAACACTTCAACAACAGTTATAGATCGTAAGGGTTCCTTAGAAGACATTACAAAAATAGATATCAAAAAGCAATTCCTAGTAAATAATGCCAAGGATAAAGAAGGTTATTTAGCTATGAAGGCTAAAACCCCAGCTCGACTTGGCGTAGGAAAAGCAGGCGCTCGTTACAAGACCATTACCATGCTACGTGTACGAGCAGACCATGCTGCAGCCCAAGATGCCGTGTTTACAGACGTATCAGAAGAATTTGTTAAGAAAAATAACTTTGTCTTTGTCAAAACCCTTTGTAAAGACAAGGATGAATATTTAACTAGACCAGACCTAGGCAGACGCTTTGGACCAGAGGAGCTAGAGGTTATCAAAAGGACTTGTGGTACGAATCCAAAGGTACTCATTATTGTAGGAGATGGACTTTCTTCCTCTGCTATTGAAGCCAATGTAGAGGATGCCGTACCAGCTATCAAACAAGGCTTACAGATGTATGGCATTACTGTACCAGATATTCTCTTTATAAAATATGCCCGTGTAGGTGCCATGGATGCCATTGGTGAGGTAACTGGAGCAGAGGTTATTTGTATGCTAGTAGGTGAGAGACCTGGACTTGTGACAGCAGAATCCATGTCAGCTTATATTGCGTATAAGCCTAAACATGGCTTGCCAGAAGCTAAGCGAACAGTTATTTCGAATATTCACAAAGGGGGTACTACAGCTGTAGAAGCTGGTGCTCACGCAGCAGAACTTATTAAAACCATGCTAGATAAAAAAGCATCTGGTATCGACTTAAAGTAAAAGGAGGTAAGAGAAATGAAGAATGATAAAATGCGGGCCAATGTTTTAGGGGTACGCGTGATTTCTAATGTGAGTCCAGAACTAGCCAAAAAGCTAGAATTAGGACCTCATCATAAGAGCATAGGAATTATTACAGCTGATTCAGATGATGTGACTTATACGGCTCTCGATGAAGCCACCAAAGGGGCAGAAGTAGAAGTTGTCTATGCCCGTTCCATGTATGCTGGAGCAGGCAATGCTTCCACCAAATTAGCAGGAGAAGTCATTGGTATTATTGGAGGACCAAGCCCAGCAGAAGTGAGAAGTGGACTTAAAGCAGCTCTTGATTTTTTTCAAGCAGATGATGCGTGTTTTATAAGTGCCAATGAAGATGATTCCATTGTATATTATGCCCATACTGTATCCCGTACAGGCTCTTACCTTTCAAAAGTAGCAGGTATTGAAGAAGGTGAGCCACTGGCTTATCTCATTGCACCTCCTATGGAAGCTATTTATGGTCTGGATGCAGCTATGAAGGCCGCTGATGTCAAGCTTGTTGAATTTTTTGGCCCTCCATCAGAAACCAACTTTGGTGGTGGACTATTAACAGGAACACAATCTGCATGTTATGCCGCATGTGCAGCTTTTGCTGAAGCTATTAAAGCCGTAGCAGATAATCCTAGGGATTATTGATAAATGATGATACGCGCATTAGGACTTATTGAAGTCATTGGGTATCCCCCTGCTATTGCAGCAGCAGATGCCGCACTTAAGGCAGCTAATGTCCAGCTAAGTGGAATAGTAAAAGTAGATGGCGGCATTATGACGGTACAACTTTTTGGAGATGTCAGTGCTATTCGGGCGGCTGTAGATGCAGGGAGCAGTGCAGCAGAACGGATAGGTACAGTAAGGGGCGCCCATGTCATTCCTCGAGTAGATCATGCATTAATAGGAACGATTGTAAAAGCTCCCCGTTCTTTTGCTCCTACTTATGGACAAGAAGCACCTTCTGCTACAGCCCAGCTTCCTACAGGAATAGAAATCCTGAGGCATGAGGAAGCTAAGCAGGAAGAACCCTCCACTCCTCCAAGTCAGGCCATAGATCACGGTTCTTTAAACTCCCCAGAAAATAGTGAAGGAATGAGTGTTCAGCTAGAGTCAGAAGGTTTAGACAAGGAAGAGGTAATAAGCCTAGATGATTTAGATAAAAAAAGTAATGGGGAACTTAGAAATCTTATTCAGGCCTTAGGCATTACGGTATCAGCTAAAAAACTAAAGGTAGCTAAAAAAGAAGAGCTTATTGATATCCTTAAAAATTATAAAGATAAGCCCTCCGTATAGCACAAAAATAGACTACTAGCAATGTGAGGAGAACGTAAATGGAACTTATAGATAAAGATTTACAATCCATTCAAGAGGTACGAAGCCTTTTGAATGCAGCTCAAAAAGCACATGAAGTACTGGCTACTTTTGATCAATGCAAAATTGATCAAATCGTTAAGGCCATTGCAGATGCAGGCTTTAGAAACGCTGAAAAGCTAGCAAAGATGGCCAATGAAGAAACAGGTTTTGGTAGATGGGAAGATAAAATCATCAAAAATACCTTTGGTTCAAAGGGCATTTATGAGGCCATCAAGGATCAAAAGACAATTGGTGTTTTAGAAGATAATAAAGCAGAAAAAACTTTAGAGATTGGTATTCCTGTAGGCGTTATAGCTGGTATTGTCCCTTCGACTAATCCTACCTCTACGGTTATGTATAAAACACTTATTTCTATTAAGGCGGGGAGTTGTATTATTTTCTCTCCCCATCCTAGTGCTAAAAACTGTATTAAAGCAACAGTGGATATCCTAGCAGAGGCAGCAGAGGCAGCAGGTTGTCCTAAGGGAGCCATTGCCACTATTACCATTCCCACTTTACAAGCGACTCAAGAGTTAATGAAGCATCCTATTACCAAATTGATTTTAGCAACAGGTGGCCCTGCTATGGTGAAATCAGCTTACTCTTCTGGAACACCTGCAATTGGTGTAGGTGCAGGAAATGGACCAGCCTTTATTGATAAAAGTGCAGACCTTAAGCTGGCTGTTAAACGTATTTTAGACTCTAAGACTTTTGATAATGGAACAATCTGTGCCTCTGAGCAATCCATTATGGTTGAAAGATGTATGGAGGATAAAGTTGTAGCAGAGTTTAAAGCACAAGGTGGCTATTTCTTAAACCAAGAAGAAGCAGACCAATTAAGTCGCTTTATCCTAAGGCCTAATGGCAGTATGAATCCACAAATTGTAGGTAAGAGTGTGGAGCATATTGCAAAACTGGCAAGGCTTACAAAGGTACCTTCTTCAGCGAGAGTGCTCATTGCCAAAGAAACACGTGTAGGCCATGACTTCCCTTATTCACGGGAGAAGCTAGCACCTATCTTAGCCTTTTATGTAGAAGATAATGTGGATGCGGTCTTAAAGAAAGCTCAGGAAGTTCTACAACTAGAAGGAAGAGGACATACCTTCTGTATCCATGCCAATGATGATGCACTCGTTAAAAGGTTTGCACTTGCAATCCCTGCCTCACGTATTTTAGTCAATACTTTAGGGGCATTAGGTGGTGTAGGTGGCACAACGAATTTATTCCCAGCACTTACCTTAGGCTGTGGTGCAGTAGGGGGTAGTTCATCCACGAATAACATTGGGCCTATTGACCTGATTAATATTAAACGTGTAGCTTATGGCGTCAAAGAAATAGAAGATTTACGCCAAGAAGCAGGTATATCTAGCCAAGGAGGTTGCTACCAAAGTAGTGGCTGTTGTACGGATAGCTTGGTAGATGAATTGGTAAAAAGAATTATGAAGGAATTAATATAATTACTAAAAAGTAGAATACTAACTAGGTAGTTTAAAAGACTACGCTTATTTTATAGGAGGAAAACAAAATGGCAAACACAAATGCATTAGGAATGATTGAAACGAAAGGGTTAGTAGGTGCAATCGAAGCGGCTGATGCCATGGTAAAAGCAGCTAATGTGGCTCTTGTTGGAAAAGAGCAAATAGGCGGTGGCCTTGTTACTGTTATGGTAAGAGGCGATGTAGGTGCTGTAAAAGCTGCAACAGATGCAGGAGCAGCAGCTGCTGAAAGAGTAGGAGAACTTATTTCAGTCCATGTTATTCCAAGACCTCATTCAGAAGTCGATGTCATCTTGCCACATGGTCATGCTTAAAATAGGACTCTCCTATAGTAAAAGTAAGATGGCTTAAAAAGCTAAAAGAGGGGGCTCATCCCAAAAGATGAGCAGCCTCTTTCTCTAGAACATAGTAGAGACTATAGAGCAAGAAGGTGACAACATGTCCGTTTTAACAGAGAATGACATAAGACAGATGCTAGCAAGTGGACAGCTGAAAGAAAAAAGTGAAATAGTTGTAGCACCAGGCAGAATTATTACACCTTCAGCAAGAGCTTATTTATTAGAAAAAAATATTGCACTAAAAATTGGAACAAGTCCTGTAAGTGAGGAACTAAAAATGAGCCAAGAGTCAATGAGTAAGACAAATAAAGAAGGAAATGAACAAAAGGGTGAGGAAGGTTATGATACCCTCTTTGGGGCTAAGCTATCAGAAAAGCCTGAGCATATGACCCATTTAAGGGGCAACCTTTTAGTTTTCAAAGACCATCCCCGTATTGCCCTTAGAGGAGCTATTGATAGTTTAGAATCAGAGATCATCTTAGTTCAGCTCTATGCCCAAAAGCAAAATATGCAACAGATGATTAAGGACTTAGAAGAGGTTATTCGTTTCATTAGAAATCTCCTGCGCTGTGAAGTGTCTGGTGACCCTGTAGGGGAATTTGTTTTACAGGGCTTAGATGCAAAGGCTCTAAGAGAACATTCCCATCATCCCAGTAAATATTATGGCATCTCTCATTTTTTACCTCATTATAAGCAAGGTGAAATGGTAGCTTACCTTAATAAATTACGAACCCTTACAAGGGAAGTGGAGCTCATTGCCTACAAGGCTTTTAAGGATGAATATGGTCAAACAAGCAGAGAAGATATCATTCGTGCCTTTAATCGCTTATCCTCTCTCTTATGGGTTATGATGTTTAAATATTTAGCTGGACAGTATAAAGCATAAAAAAGTGCTTAAAAGAGAGGAGCATATATGTTGGCAGTAGTAGACCAAATTGTAGATGCTGTAGTAGAAACACTAAAAACAAGATTGTTTATCGAAGTAGAAGCCTCCGGTAGACATGTGCATCTTTCTAGACGAGACGTAGACCTTTTATTTGGCCAGGGTTATCAGCTTACCCCTGTTAAGGAGCTTTCTCAACCTGGCCAGTATGCTTGTTCAGAGCGTGTGACCATTACTGGACCTAAGGGCTCCCTTAAAAATGTAGTGGTATTAGGCCCTGAAAGGAAGAATTCCCAGGTAGAGGTTTCTTTGACGGATGCATTGGTGCTAGGAATTAAAGCGCCTATTCGTCAAAGTGGAGATACTAAAGGAACTCCAGGAGTGACAATCACAAATGGGGATAAACAAGTGGTATTACAAGAAGGGATCCTTGTAGCTAAAAGGCACATGCATATTACGCCTGAGGATGCTGTAAAGTTTAATGTATCAGAAGGAGAAATCATTAAGGTCAAGGTATTTGGCGCTAGACCACTTATTTTTGATGACTTGGTGGTTCGCGTAAGTAAGGATTTTAGGACCTTTATTCATATTGATTATGATGAAGCCAATGCCTGTGGGTTTACCAAGGGTACTCTAGGGATGATTATTAAGTAAAAAAGAAAAGAAAGGGATGGGAAAATGCAAAACAAGGCCTTGGTAGATGAGATTATTGATGAGCTCTACAAAAGGTTAGAGCAAAAGGTAACCGAAGAACAGGTGATTGTTATAGGCCCCATGCCTACTTCCGATCTAAAGGTAATAGATGAAGTCTATGGACTAACTCCTTATAAGGAAGGAATGAGAGGGTGCCACGGTATACTGATTACACAGTTAAGTGTGGAGATGCTGAGTCATCTTGCCCTTGCCTGCCCAGTAACGGAAGAAGAAAAATTTGTGTTAAAAGCACTTTTACAAGACAAGCCCCTCTATGTTTTGGATGAAGGAGTAGAGTATAGAAGCTATAAAAAACAAGCTCACAAGACCTTGTATGCACTCCTTATGACTTATGAAGACAAAATCAAAAAGTATGGTATAAGCTTTATCGGTCACTTAGATGAGCTGCAGGCAGCAAAGGCTTGTGAAACGGTTGGAGAAGGAACAGTAAAAGGGGATGTCCGATTGGATATGACCTACAAAAAGCTCCTTTTAGAATCGGATCTTATCAAGAAGCATATTGAAGGGATATGTACTGTAGTGATTACAAAGAAATGTATCATTACACCTCTGGCAGAGGATTATATTAAAAAAAGACATATATGTATTCAAAGAGAATAGGGAGGCTAAAAGGTGGACATTGGAAGAGTTGTAGGGAGTTTATGGGCTACCAAAAAAGATGAAAATATGAATGGCCAAAAATTACTTGTCCTTAGAATCCTTTTAGAACGTGGCAGAGAAAAGCCAGAATTAGTTGTAGCCGCTGATATTATTGGAGCAGGAGTAGGTGATTTGGTACTAGTAGTAAGAGGTGGTTCAGCACGTCATGCCGTAAAAAATCCCAATTGTCCCATTGATGCAGCTATTGTTGGAATAGTAGATTCCATTGAGGTGGAAGAAGATGATTAGAAGTATAGGTGCTCTTGAATATCGCAGTATAAGTAAAGGCATAGAAATAGCAGACCAGATTATAAAGAAAGCAAGTGTAGAAATTATTTATTTTCGTACCATTTGCCCAGGTAAATTTTTGATTATTATAACAGGCGATGAAGGGGCAGTAGACGAAGCTATTACTTATGGCGAACAAAAGCAAGAAAAAAGCTTCGTAGATAGTTTTCGCTTACATGCTGTCTCCCCTGCTATTATAAATGGGATCAAAAACAAATATGACACAAAGGAAATTAGTGATGCCATAGGGATTATTGAAACAAATAAAATCTGTACAGGCATTGAAGTATTAGACCGTGTATTAAAGTCGAGTGATGTTAAGCTCGTCAAAATGCAATTGGCGCAATGTATAAGTGGTAAGCTTGTTTTTACAGTGACAGGGGCTGTGAGCAGTATCCAATATGGCTTCAAGGAAGTAAAAAACAAGCTGAGCCCCAATGAATATGCCAATATAGCTCTCATACCTTCACCCAGTGAGGAGATTAAAAGGTACTTGATTTAACAAAGAGCTTAAGGAGCAAGCTGAGAATAATTGGAGGAGATTTTTATGAGTATTAATGAAATCATTGTATACATCATGGTGATATTTGCAGTGATTGGTGCCTTTGATAAGATTATAGGCAATCGTTTTGGTTTAGGTGAAAAGTTTGAAGAAGGAATTATGGCTATTGGTACTTTAGCTATTTCTATGGTAGGTATTATTGCTTTAGCCCCTGTTATTGCCAATCTATTAAAACCAGTGATTGTTCCTCTGTTTGGCTTTTTAGGAGCAGACCCTGCCATGTTTGCAGGTTCTATTTTGGCTAATGACATGGGCGGGGCACCTCTAGCACAAGCTTTAGCCATTGATCCCCAAGCAGGACTTTTTGGTGGGTTAATAGTAGGCGCTATGCTTGGCCCTACCATCGTTTTTACCATTCCAGTAGGGTTAGGAATTATTGAAGAAAGTGATCGTAAATATTTAGCAACAGGTGTACTAGCAGGCGTAGTCACTATTCCTATTGGTTCTTTTGTAGGTGGCCTTGTAGCAGGCTTTCCACTTAGGATGGTTGTTATGAACCTTATCCCTATTATTATATTTGCGGTTCTTATTGCCTTGGGATTATTCTTTTTCCAAGATGCCATGATTAAAGGCTTTACCTACTTTGGGAAGTTTGTTGTGGCTGTTATTATCTTTGGATTAGCCTTAGGTATTATAGAAAAGCTAACAGGTATTGTCATTATCCCTGGTATGACACCTATTGAAGAAGGTTTCTCTGTGGTTGCAGACATCGCTATCGTATTAGCTGGAGCCTTCCCACTGGTTTATGTGATTACCAAAGTCTTTAAGACCCCACTTATGAAATTAGGAAAGGTACTAGGTATGAATGATGTGGGAGCAGCAGGGCTTGTAGCCAGCTTAGCGAATAGTATCCCTATGTTTGGGATGATGAAGGATATGGATGCAAGGGGCAAGATTATTAACGTGGCCTTTGCCGTTTCTGCAGCCTTTGTATTTGGAGACCATCTTGGTTTTACAGCAGGCTTTAATTCTGAGATGATTTTCCCTATGATTGTAGGAAAGTTAGTAGGTGGTATAACAGCTATAATAGCTGCTATCTTCATCTCCAATAAAATACTAGGGAAGGAAGAACGATAGATGGATATTGAACGCTCCACTTTAGAGACACTCATTAGGCAGATTATTTTAGAAAAGTTCGGTAATATCACTCTTAGCTCGAGTGGTGTAGAGTATGTAAGAGAAGTGACCAAATCAGGTGTTATAGCTGTAAAAGTCCCAACTGTTAAGGTAGATGAAAGCAATCGCCTAGATACAGGCAAGCCTTCAGATGTAGTTTATACCAAAGATCTTTTCACACTTCAAGAAAGTCCTAGACTAGGTTGTGGGGTAATGGAAATGAGAAGTACCACCTTTGATTGGCATCTTAATTATGATGAAATCGACTATGTCATTGAAGGGAGCCTAAGTATTATTATCAATGGTGAAGTGGCAACAGCCAATGCTGGCGAATTGGTGCTGATTCCAAAAGGCTCCAGTATTCAATTTTCTGTTCCAAACTATGCCCGGTTTATCTATGTCACCTATCCCGCAGATTGGGCCGGACAAGCCTAGTTAGAATAAAATCAAATACCTAAGCGTTCAAAGCTTCATGGTAGGGTGATTCATAAAGTGGTTAATTGATAAAGTAGCATAACCCATAAAAAGGACAACCCATAAAAAGGATAACCCATAGAGAAAGGCAGTCAATAATGAATAATGAAGATACCATTCATCTAACCAAGGAATGTAATGCTGGAATTAAAATGGCTATTGAATCCATTAATGAAGTGTTAGACCATGTACAGACTACTAACTTCAAACAGATTCTAGAAAGAAGTAAGAAGGAACACGACAAAATTCAAGAAAAAACCCATGACTTCCTAGCTTATTTAGGAGAAGAGGAAAAAGAACCTAATCCTATGGCTAAGGGGATGTCTTGGCTAAAGACGAATATTAAACTAACGATGAAAGACAGCGATGCCACTGCTGCAGATTTAATAACAGAAGGCTGTAACATGGGCGTCAAGACTCTTCGTAAATATTTGAATCAATATCCTGCTGCTGATGAAAAGGCAAAGGAAATTGCAAAACAAGTGATAGAAGTAGAGAAAAAACTAACAGATGATATCAGTATCTATTTATAGATAATCCTAAAGCTTAATAAAAGTAGAAGCCACTCCTATGCTTTTAGCTGAATAAGGATTAGGGATGTAAATAGAACTTTAGAATTCAAAAGTAAGGCCTCCATAAAGCTAGTGACAAGACTAGGAATTATGGAGGCTTTTTTAGTAATTATTGGGCTGTTGCTTTCCCCTAATGCCAAAATAAATTGATAGAAAAACAAGGGTAGGAATGTTACCCAATATCCATACTATGATCATCCGAACAATGAATCCTGCAGTAACTCCCTCAGATGGGGCTACCATATTAAATGGATACAGTAAACCAAAAAGAAAAGAGATGAACGGCAAAATAAGTCCGAGTAATTTACTTTCTCTTTTAGACAAAAATATTTGTAATACAATTATGCCAACAATAAAAAGCAAAAAAATAAATGTTCTCATAATGGATTTCCCCCTACAAATTCAAATTTACTTATTTTCTACTTTCCACTCATTATCTTCCAACCAATAATAATTTTCTGTTAAAGCATCATTATCAAACACTTCAAACATTCCTTCAAATCCATCTGCAAGAACATAGTCTTTCAAATGGTTTTTATCAATCCAAAATACTTTACCTTCATCAGATGATTTGAGGTCACCAGAATATGTACTGGTTTTATAAAAGAAAACAATATAGCGATATTTTCCTTCTTCATGAGTCCACTGTTTTATGCCACATAATTGCACATTTGCAATATCCAATCCCGTTTCTTCTTTAACTTCTCTAATAACTGATTCAACAAATGATTCTTTTGGTTCAACATGTCCACCAGGAAATGTGATGCCAGGCCAGTCAGGGTTGATCCTATCTTGAACTAAAATATTATCCCCATCATATACCATACACATATTTGTTAAAATACATACTTCTTCTCGTTTCATATACTCTACCTCTGCAAATTCAAATTTATACTTACGATATAATCCAATAACTTAATACTAATAATAAGCAGATCAGACTTGGGGCAAAACACAAGAATCTTATCGGTAATTTGCTTTTTTCTTTTGGGATTTTCATAAATGCTAAACTATTTGCTATTAATAAAGGTATCAATCCAATTGTTAAACTCATACCAGACCTATCCCAATTTTCTGAGGGTAGCATTGCATCTGGATTTGCAATAAAAGTATCATGGGTAATATAGAGAATAGCAAAATAAATTAGGCATAAAATCCCAAGTATATTTATTATAATAATTGCTAGAGACATAGTTTTATTTGATTGCATAAATTATACATCTCACTTTCAAATTTATCGACTTATAAAAGATCGATTTGTCAGATTGATAAATTACTCTTAGCATTTAAATACTAGCCATTTTATAAGTTATTCTTCTGTAATAATATGGGTAATATTCTCGCTTATATCTATTAATGAGCTTTTTATAAATTCTGGAACTACATTTGTTTTAGGCAAATCATCAAGATTAATCCAATGCAAGGTTTCTTTTCCTTTTTGATCTGTAGAAATACCATCTTGAATGATAGCATTATTATTGTCTTTCATTATATAGAAAAATACTATTTCATGATGTTTCTTATCATAGTAAGTTGTAAAACGTTCTTGAACAAAAGCTAAACGTTCAATTTCAAAATGATATCCTGTTTCTTCAAATGCTTCTCGAATAACTGCGTCTTTAGATGTTTCATGTAGTCTAACTCTACCACCAACAGTATAGTAACAATCATGGTCAACATGTTTTGCCACTAATAACTTATGATCCTTAATTATTAATGCTACTGCACGATATGAAAATCCAAGTTTAATGGTCTCTTGCTGGAAATCAATTTTTTCCATGTATTCTCTCCTTATAAATTATAACTAATCTAAATTTAGCAAATATCTATTTGTTTAACCTAATAATTGGTGATGCATATCATGTAGTTTTTGATTTATGATATCATATATAGATAATTCAGTCTATTATTCAAGGAATGGTATTTAATATTGTTCGATAAAGGAGTTATGCTTGTAGGGGAAATGGAGGTATTAGAAGATGCGGCTTCCAAGGAGATGATTTGCCGAGAAGGAGATAAGATAAGATTTCTCTCGGGGGCTTTAACTAATAAGGATTAGGGATATAAATAGAGCTTTAGAATTCAAAAATAAGACCTCCATAAAGCTAGTGAAAAGACTAGGGATTATGGGGGCTTTTTTAGTTAAATCTGTTGATATTTAAAATAGAGTAAGAGGGCATCCTTGTGGGAGCCCTCTTACTCGATAAATTACCATTTTTGATGAAGTACTTGGTTATTAACTTTGTATTATATTTAAAATCTACACGACATTTTCACCTAAGATAATTTTGGGCATCGTAGTCAAACAGCGATTCCACCGCTTGTAAAATTGATCTAATCCCAGCTTTGAAACACGGGCATGAGTTTCTTCATCCCTTAAAGTCCAATGTAACACATAAGTAACTTTGCCAGTATTTCGAGTAAGACGTACAGGCAATTCACCTTCTTTTACTGCATTGAAATCAGTTTGACGATGAGTACGTTTGATATATTTTACTTCAACAACCCCATCCTGTGACATATAGAAATCGGCAACCTCTTTCATAAGTTGCTCAATTTCATCTTGTTTTTCAAATTTTGCTTCGTATATACAAATCTCATGAAACATGTAATTCGCCTCTCTTGAACCTGATATTAAAAATCTTCATAAAACTAATATCTATTTGCTTGGTAGAGCTTAATGTTGAAGGAGTTTTATATAAATTGGAATTTGTTGTTATAGACTAATATCGATTTGGTAGGTGTCATCAATAAGTATATAGTTTATATTATGCTTTTGACACAACTCTAAAATATGGGTATTATCGCTAATGACGCTTTCTATTGTACAATACGCATCATCCATTCGATTTTCAATAATACTTGCATACTTTTTTATATCGCAGAAATGATTTCGAATATATTTTTCACTCATTACAAGGCAATAATATTTTATATTGTCCAGGTATGTCTTTTCAAAATATGTCGTCCAATTAAAAGGAATATAGCAACCTTCAACAATAAGATTTTGCTCATTTTCAACAGCTGTTTTTACCATTTCGCAAATAATGGGCCACAAATATTCTGTGAGGTCATTATCATCACTCATAGGAGTCAGGGAAGTGTGCCCACTACGAATCAACCCCATTTTCAAATGATCTATTGATAAATAGGGATAGTTATATTTTTCAAGCAGTTTTTGTGCAAGAGCAGTTTTGCCTGTATGTGATGCTCCTGTTATTAGAACAATCATCTTTTCCACCTTATTCCGTTCAACAAACTTAAATTTATCGACTTATAGAATACCCATTTGTAATACTGCTATTAGTAATCCAGTATTATCTTTCGCCACTCTTCGCAAACATATGGTCTATGATACCTTGAATATGATATTCTACCGTATCAAAAGTAGGAATTGGGAGAGAAGAATGAGTATACATAAGAGGCAATTCTGTACAACCTAATATAACTCCTTGGATGCCCTCCTCTGTAATGAGTCGCTGAAGGATATGGTCAATATTAGCCTTAGACTCTTCTTTTACAATGCCAAACTCTAATTCTTTGGAGATAACTGTATCAATATAGGCTCTCTCCTCTGCGTTAGGAATGGCTACTTCAATGTCATTTTGGGTAAAGATTTTTCTAAAGTAAGGTTCCTCCATAGAGAAGCGGATACCTAACCAAGCTACTTTTTTCAAACCTTGGGATTTAACGGCTTTAAAGGTTGGCTCAAGAATACTTAAGAGAGGAACATTGGACTCTTTTTGAAGTTGATCAAATACGATATGAGGGGTGTTAGAGGCAAGGATTATAAAATCCACTTGGCTTGCTTCCAGATTACGAATACCTTTTAGTAAGTACTGGGTAAGCTTCTCATATTGTCCACTAAAGCAGTAGCCTAACATTTCATACATGTTGACACACTCTATTGTTAATGAAGGGAAAGCTCCGTGACTTTCTCTTGCTTGGAAACGTGAGGCGATTTCTTTGTAGTACAACAAGGTGGATTCAGGCCCCATACCACCTAAGATACCTAATTTTTTCATATTATATTCCTTTCGGTTTTTGATTTATGATACCATATATAGATAATTCAGTCTATTGGGCCAGGGATATTATTTAAGCTAAGGAGTAACTAGATAATCCAGTTCTTAGACCAAGTAAACAAGGTTTGGGACATTTCATTAAAATCAATCATTCTACCATTTTTTAAACCTAAAAAAGTATCGACAATAACGCGTTCATCTGGAGAAACAATTTCAAGCAAATCTTTTTGGTGGGTAATATAGTTTCCTGTTTGTTTAAAGCAGATGGCCTGTATAACAAAAGAAGCGGATTTGTATAATCCTCTCAGGATTTCTTCACTCTTTTCGTACAACATATTATGCACACAGCCATGAAAGATATGACATGCACCCATTTTTATTGCTCTATTAACAGCAACATCGTCAATCAATAACAGCAATTCATCAAGACTTCCCTTTATCGGCTTTGTATCATAATAGAACTGAAAAAGGTCCGAAGGCTCCCAATTCAAAATTTCTTTTTTTCCAGAAAGAAAGCCACAAATCAGTTCCCTATGAGATAAGGTATCTAACATCCTATTATAGGTTTGAAGATCCAAAGCAGACAATTCATCAAGTATTACGACAATATCAATATCACTTGTTTCTGTTGCTTCACCACGACCATAACTTCCCTGTAAACCAACAAACCATACACGCTCTCCAAAATTTTCATTTAATCTCTGCAAAAACTTATTCATCCAAGTAGTAATTTCTATCATTTTAATCACCTCGTCAAATTCAAATTTATCGATTGATGAAATAGCTATTTGTCTCACCTAATAATTGATGACGCATATCATTCAGTTTTTGATTTATGATATCATAGTTACATCATTCAGTCTATTATTCAAGAAATGCTGTTTCATGCTGTTTGACGTCTATAATAAATTTAGGTTATGTAAAGATGATGCTAGAAGCTAGCATGGGGGAAAATCTGCAAGAGGCTGAGTTATACCTACAAAAATGTCTGTAATTTACCATGGGGCCTTTTAGTTGGTAATTGAGCCATTGCTGTAATAAGTAGGGGATTTTACAACGGTAATTCGGTATATTTTCATTGGAATCAAGGCACAATTATGCTATAATTATGACATAGAAGGGAGCTGAGAATTATGCCTATTATATTGCCAATAAAAGATTTGCGTAATACAACTGAGATTTCCAACATGGCACACAAGGAGCAGGAGCCTATTTTTATTACCAAAAATGGATATAGTGATTTAGTTGTAATGAGTAGTGAATTATATGATAAATTTGCAAAAATCAATCGCATCGACCAAGCTATTTATGAATCTGAGCAGGAAATATTAAACGGAGCCGAAGCAGTAGATGCAGAGGTGGTTTTTGCAAAACTGGAGAAAAAACATTTTGGATAAATACAAAGTAAAAATCAACCCCAGGGCAATACGCGAATTAGTCAGTATTTATGAATATATCACAAATGATAAATGGGCTCCTGAAAATGCAAAAGGGCAGATTGACAGAATTAAAGAAGCTATTTTGAATTTGGACACATTTCCACAATCCCATCAAGAGCGTAACGAGGGCAGATATGCCGGAAAAGGGTATCGCCAGTTGCTAATCGATAACTATATCGCCATCTTCCGAATTGATGAAACCAATAAAATAGTCTATGTTGTAACCGTACAATATCAAGGACGAAATTTATAAAACAAGCACTAAATGATGTGAACTTATCATTTGGTGCTTTCTTCAATCTACTGATTAGTTACCATGCATCTAAGAAATCCTCAGTATCTATCTACATCTGCATAGTTCGATCAAGATATGATCTTGCATACTCAAGTGGATTATCTGTTGAAAGGGCATTTAATGCACACTCAGAATTAGGCTGTATTCATTGAGACAAACTGACCAGCATAACGAATCATTACATAATATGCTATTACCATTCGTGTTATTCCCCATAAAGATATAATTAAAATCAATAGGGGTAATGCTCTATTATTTTTACCACTAACAAAATAAAAGAAAGAGGCTATCGCTCCTAATACGCTTGAAATAATCAACATTACAACAACTGCAATCAATTGCCAAGTTGTATCTCTTAAATTTTCAGCAGAATCAGTTATGCACAGAGCAACAAAATAAGCTGCAATAACAACTCCCATTCTCTTCGGTGACAGTGTTCCTCTAATGGCATTAACTAATCCATAAACAAAGAGTACTATCTGAATAAGTAGACCTAAAACATTAATTACAACTATTTGGATGCCACTATAATCGATTGCTGCTGATTGCAAAAGAAATCGAATAATAATGTCCACAATTGATATCACAAACGAAAAAACTATGAATGCATAAAGCGCAATCAGTCAAGAAAAAGGAACTGGACAGCAGGATTGCGTCCAAAAAAATAGCCTTATCCATACATATAGTGGACAAGGCTATTTTAATTACAAAATATCCGTAAAGCTGAAAGTTTACTTACAAGTCTACAATATTCCTTCTAGTATTTTCTCACGAGACTCTTTTATATAGTGAATATCCTCCAAATACAAATTCAAATGTCCATCTTCTATATTTTTCCGGACATCCTCATTTCCGGCGTCTGCCTCATTTCTCATATATGCAACAAGACTAATTATCCGTTCAATTATCATATTAGGCAACTGTTCTCTTTCATCATTCAATAAATTATAGGAGTCTACAAATAACTTCAATCTACGAATTTGTTCATTCAAGTCACCACAATAATCAGGGTTTGTAGGTGAAACAAGAGGAAGCCACCTATACACTGCATAGGCAATATCCCACATTCTTGGTCCCGGATGTAATGTATCAAAATCGATTATCCCATGTACACGTCCATCAACAAAAGTTATGTTATAAGGTGCAAAATCTCCATGACACATAACCTCTACCGGTAACCGTTTCGGCAACATCCAAACCTCTTCTCCTGTTAATCGATGAATATACTTTTCACCAACATCATGATATTGGCGAAGTAATTTAGCCACTTCAACCAAAATTTCATCTGTTAGAATCTCCCTCGGCAAACGGTCATTATAAACAGTACCGTCCACAAAAGAAACTATTTCCATTCCAGATTCACTGAGTCCATATGGTTTAGGAATATTATGAAATCCATTTTCATGCATAAACGATAAAAACGACTGTACATAAGGAGTCCATATTTTCCCCGGACGCATAACTTTATCAGCTTTTTTTGATATCTTACCTTCTCTTCCACCGTGCAAAACTTCTTTTTGAATCATATTTATTTCCTCGCACAAATCGAGTTTTTCTTTTATTTTATCACATCCAGCCTAGATATTCTATCAGCATTTCATCAGAAAAATCTCTTATTGTAATCACCAAACATCCAAACTATCAATCGCATCGACCAAGTTATTTATGAATCTGAGCAGGAAATATTAAACGGAGCCGAAGAAGTAGATGCAGATGTAGTTTTGGCACAATTGGAGAAAAAACATTTTGCATAAATTAGTTTATGTAGTAACTATACAATATCAAGGACGCAATTTATAAAATAAGCACCAAATGATGTGAACCTATCATTTGGTGCTTTCCACAATTGGAATTTATTTAACAGACATCAATTTATTTTTTATTCGTAGACATGCTTCAATATGCATAATCCAATGTCTTGAAAAAGGCATCTGTATTAGCCCACGAATATCTTTACCGCACCAGTAATCAATTAACCAGTAAGCATTCTCATCTTTACTGACTACATTAAGCAACTTTAAATGTTGTTTCTTTTCATCGGTTATTTTTCTTTTTAAATCTTTAAATGAAAGTGTTTTTAAAATCTCAGTTGTCGATTGATCTACATCAATAATATATTGATATAATTCATCAATATAAATCTGTTTTGAAAAGTCTCTAATCTGCTCTTTTAGAAGCTCGTTTCCGGTTGTAATAATGGGTGAATTTATAAGCTTTTGATAACCTTTCAAAAATAAAACCTGTTCATTATCAGCAATAAGCGAATGGGCAACAATATCTTCGATACGAAAAATGTGCCAAAGTGAATAAGCAATTGTTTTACTATGATATCCATCTGCATTAATGTATGGCATAGCACTAAAATCATCGTTTGATAATTCATTTTTAAACTGAACAATCTGCTCAATGAGCTGTCTACGAAGAAAAATAAGCGTATCAATTCCTTTATTAAAAGTATCTTCTTTCTTTATTTGTGTTTGCACAGTTTTATTTAATTCTGACCATTCCTTATTCATAGCAACATCCTCACAAATTGAACAGTTTTTGATTTATGATAGCATATATAGATAATTCAGTCTATTATTGGAGTAATGTTGTTTAATATTGTTTAGAATGTATAATAGAGTTAGATTATTAAAGAGGATACAATAAGGTAATAGGATACAAAGGGGAGAGTTAGTTGAAGATAAGAGAAGAATATACCTGTCCACTAGAACTGACTCATGACTTGACCAAGGGGAAATGGAAGCCTATTTTGCTGTGGAAACTAAGAGAAGGCCCAAAAGCTCTTTCAACTCTTGAAAGGGAGATTAAGGGAATCAGTCAAAAAATGCTTTTGGAGCAACTAAAGGAACTTATTGAGGGGACTTTAGTAGAAAAGAAAAGCTATGAAGGGTATCCCTTAAGAGTAGAGTACTTTTTAACGGAAAGAGGGGAAAGGCTTTTGGGTGCTTTGACCATTATGCAGCAAGTAGGGATTGAGATGATGCTAGAAGTAGGCATGGAGGATGTTTTGGAGGAAGCAGGCCTATACCCACAAAAAAGCGTATAATTTACTTAGGGATGCCTTCTTTAAGATGAACGGGTATTTACTACATTATACTGACCTAAAAGGGAAAAAATATTGAATATTTTAAATACTAAAAAATATATTACAATAAAAATATAACAAGTGGTTATGTTAGCAGTTGAGAAAATAAAGATTAAGAGGTATGCCCTATGAAAAAATTATTTAAAATGATTCGTCAAGAGAACTTGGAAGAAGTAAAAAAAATTATAGAAAAGAAACCTGAATTAGTAAACTGTACGGCTACACCACCCCCCAAGAAGGATATTGGCCAATCTCCCTTACAGGTAGCTACAAAAACAGATGCCTTTGAAATAGCCAACTATCTATTGGAGTATGGAGCGAATGTAAACTTTATAGAATCAGAAGAAGAAGTGGGAAGAGATGGATTAAGAATGCCTGTGTTGCATGACGCCATTAGAACAACATTACATTCTTTATGTTATTCTAATATTAAAGCTTCAGAAGAAGGATTGAAGCTAGTCAAACGGATGCTTGAACTGGGAGCTGATCCTAATCAAGAGGCATCTAATGGTATTAGTGCTTTTGGTTGTGCCGTTTTAGATGCAGATTATATATTAGAAAGTCCTTCTACTTATTCCGATGTTCAGGAGTTTACTAGAATGCAGCTTATTAAGCTATTGGATTTATTGGTGGAGTATGGTGCAGACAAAGAAGAGTGGCTAAATTCAACAAGGCCATTTGGAGAATCTAACTTGAAACTCTTTGTGGATGATTTTGTCCCTGAAGAAGATTCCTATTCAGAGTTCGAATATAGGGGGAAAGTTTTTAGACATTTAGTAGATGGTAGCATAGATAGACAAGAGCATATGAGAAAAATCATGCAGGAATATTTTAAGGAAAGATAACCTTAAAGGTTATCAGGTTATGTATGATAAGGAAGCAGGTCTATACCCACAAAAAAGTGTGTAATTTACTTAAGGGAGAGTAAGAGCTACAATGGGGCTAAATACATAAGATAGGGGTAAAAATATGAGAAATCCAGAACAAACGATAGGGAATTTAATGGATAAAGTAAATGGTGCATTTATTAGCTCAGTAGACCAAGAAGGTTTTCCCAATATGAAGGCGATGCTTTCACCAAGGAAGCGAGAAGGGATTAAGACCTTCTACTTCACCACCAATACCCATTCCATGCGAGTAAGTCAGTACCGTATTAATCCAAAAGCCAGCATTTATTTTTGTGATAAACGTTTCTTTCGAGGTGTTATGTTAGTAGGAACGATGGAAGTGCTAGAAGATGCAGAGTCTAAGGAGATGATTTGGCAAGAAGGAGATACCATGTATTATCCACTAGGGGTAATCGATCCTGATTATTGCGTGTTAAAGTTTACAGCAGAAAAGGGACGCTTTTATAGCAACTTTAAATCAGAAGATTTTGGAATTAATTAATAGGGATACTAAAGTGCGCATTTACTTGAGAGTGAAGAAGGACTATAATGAGATAAATACATAAGAGGAGAGGTAAAAAATGGGAAATATAGAACAAATTATAGGGGATTTAGTTGATAAAGTAAATGGGGCATTTATTAGCTCTGTAGATGAAGAGGGCTTTCCAAATATGAAGGCCATGCTTTCACCAAGAAAAATAGAAGGGATTAAGACCTTTTATTTCTCTACTAACACCCATTCTAATAGGGTAAGTCAGTACCGTGCTAATCCAAAGGCCAGTATTTATTTTTGCGATAATCGTTCTTTTCAAGGAGCTATGCTAGTAGGAACTATGGAAGTACTAGAAGACGCAGAGTCCAAGGAGATGATTTGGCGAGAAGGAGATACCATGTATTATTCACTAGGGGTAACAGATCCTGACTATTGTGTGCTAAAGTTTACAGCACAAAAGGGACGCTATTATAGTAACCTTCATTCCGAGGATTTTTCAATCGACTAATAAATACCCTTGTGGAGAAGGGGGCAACTAAAATGACATTACAACAATTAAAATATGTGATTACCGTAGCTGATAGTAGCTCCATGAGTGAAGCGGCAAAAGCCTTGTTTATTTCTCAGCCTAGTTTATCCAATGCTATAAAAGAACTAGAAAGTGAAATTGGCATAAGCCTTTTTAGTCGAAGCAATAAGGGGATTATTCTTTCGGCAGAAGGAAAGGAATTTTTAGGCTATGCAAGGCAAGTGGCAGAGCAGATGGAGCTTTTAGAGGAAAAGTATTTAGGGGGGAAGCCTCCTAAACAGAAGTTTAGTGTATCTACCCAGCATTATGCCTTTGCAGTGGATGCTTTTGTGGAGCTGATTAAGGAGTATGGCGTAGAAGAATATGAATTTACCCTTAGGGAAACAAAGACCTTTGAGATTATTGAGGATGTGAAGCACTTAAGAAGTGAAATAGGCATTCTCTATCTTAATGAATTTAATGAAAAAGTCATTAGGAAGCTATTAAAGGAAAGTAATCTTAACTTTACAGAGCTTTTTACAGCTAAGCCTCATGTCTTTATTTGGTCAGGGAATCCCTTAGCAAAAAGGGAGAGTGTTTCCCTTGAAGACTTAGCAGACTACCCCTGTCTCTCCTTTGAGCAAGGGGAAAATAACTCCTTTTATTTCTCAGAAGAACTACTTAGTACCTTAATTCATAAAAAATCCATTAAAGTAAGTGATCGGGCTACTCTTTTTAATTTTTTAGTGGGACTAAATGGCTTTACCATTTCAAGTGGGGTTATTAGTGAAGAATTAAATGGAGAGCATATTATTGCGGTGCCACTTCAAGTAGACGAGGTGATGCGTATCGGTATCATTACCCATAAAAGCGTGATGATAAGCCGTCTAGGGGAGATTTATTTACAAGCATTAAAAAAGAACACAATAGGCTTGCTATAGCTTTTAGCTATAGCAAGCCATATTTTTTTTGTAATTTACTCTTATCAGAAAACTAAGTATACTGACTACAATATAAAATACTTAAATTGTGGGGGCATTACTATGAAAATAGAAGCTATTTTTGAGAAAAAGAAACCTATACTATCCTTTGAGATCTTTCCTCCTAAAAAAGAAGCGGCTTTAAAAAATCTGGATGACACTTTAGGAGCGCTAAGTCAGCTAAAGCCTGATTTTGTTAGTGTGACCTTTGGTGCAGGAGGGACTTCTATCAATAATCAAACAGTGGAAATTGCAAGGAAGATAAAAGAAAACTATCAGATAGAAGCCTTGGCACATCTCACTTGCATTAACCATACACAGGGGGAAATTGAGCTATTACTTCAGGAGCTAAAGGGAGCAGGTATCCAAAATATTTTAGCCCTTCGAGGGGATGTCAATCCAGAAATAGCACCTAAGGAAGATTTTAAATATGCCAGTGATTTGGTGGCTTATATTAAGGCCCATGGTGAATTCGGAATTAGTGGGGCCTGCTATCCAGAGGGACATGTGGAGTCAGCCAATGAAGTGGAGGACACCCTTCATCTTAAGAAAAAGGTAGATGCAGGTGTAGGACACCTTATATCTCAGCTTTTCTTTGATAATGAAGCGTTTTATACCTTTCAAAAAAATGCTAAGCTAGCAGGTATACATGTACCTATTCAAGCAGGTATTATGCCTGTTATCAATAAAGCTCAAATCGAAAAGATGGTATCCTTATGTGGGGCCTCTTTGCCTAGTAAATTTACTAAGATTATTGGAAAGTACGGAGATAATAAAGAAGCCTTATTTGATGCAGGCATAGCCTATGCCATTAATCAAATTGTGGATCTATTAGCCCATGATGTAGATGGTATTCATCTTTATACCATGAACAATCCTCTAGTGGCTCAAAGAATCTATGAAGGGATAAAAACATTGATATAGGAGTAAAGAGGGCAGATGCTCTCTTTATTTCTATAAACTCAAATTTATGGATGTAATTTTTATTCTAGCGCTTTCTTTTTCAGCAACTCACGGTTCAGAATTCTAAATTTACCTTGAGTCTTTTCGAGAATACCCTCCTTGCAAAGTTTATTAATGATTCGGAAAACATGTCGATAGCTCATGCCCACAGACTGGGAAACCTCCGTTAGAACATCTGTAAAAATCCCGTGCTGTTCTGTCATGAGGATATAGGAGCAGAGTCTTTGCTCACTTGTATATAAGGCAGATGCAACATGGGCATTGCCACTAGTAAGTAGCTTCATGGACAGGCTAAGGGCTATTTGATTCATAAACTGGATATTTTGCTTCAAATAGAGTGCGTTCTGTAAAAAGGGAATGCCAATGCAGCAAAAATCAGACACTGCAATCACCTTGTTGGGCTACCCATCTGTATTCTTTTGGCAGCTATAACTCCCACTACTCAGCACCTTCCTGCTCACACAGTACAACCGTGGATGTTCTGTGGAGGGATGCTAGGTGTTTTGGTTGTCCTTTTGTTTAACATAATCGTGCCCAAAATATCTGCATCTCAGCTCACACTCCTGTCCTTTTTGGGGCAGGTATTTTGTGGTATTGCCATTGATCTAGCTTTTGGGCAGAGTATTTCAGACAAGCTCTTTTGGGGCAGTATGATCACCACGGTTGGCCTTTTTATAAGCATGCTCCTAGAATATTGGACGGATCAGCATAATAATAAATGAAATTTGAATAAAATAAATTGATATACCCATAATTAAGTCATATAATTATTTAAATATGGGAAGATGACTTTATGTCCTATTATTTTTAGTGGAGAGATGTAGGGAGACTATAAGATGATAAGAGAAATGACTGCTAATGATTTGGAAATGGGGACCAAGCTTTTTGTAGAGGTGTTCAATGGGGAGCCTTGGAGAGATCAATGGACAGAGGATAAGGCACGTATCCGTTTAGAAAATATACTTTATATGCCAGGTTTTAGAGGCGAGGTATATGAAGAGCAAGGCAAAATCATTGGACTGATTATGGGAAGGAAAGAGCAGTACTTTGACGGGGTTCATTTTCAAATTTTGGAGTTTTGTATTGATACAGCTTGTCAAAGGAAGGGATATGGTAGGAGGCTTTTGGAAGATTTCCAAAGGCAGCTTAAAGAAGAAGGAATAAAGAGTATTTTCCTTTTAACTTTACACGGGCCAGCCACAGAAGGTTTTTATCAGAAGAATGGTTTT
>JAEYNQ010000051.1 GCA_023412455.1 Bacillota bacterium | reverse complement strand
AAAAGATTAACTAAAATAGGTGAGCCACTGCCACCCAGCAGACAATGGAGGGAGAAATGAATATAAAAGAATTAGATCTCAAAGCCAAGCATAACGAGCCTATGCCACAGTGCCTAGCTATGTACGAGCAGTGCTACTATATCACCTCAAGAAGCCTGTATCAGCAATACGCTACAGGGCACATCAGCTTGTCACAGGCAAAAGAAGAAAAGGCTCAAGCTATCAAACTATATGAAGAGGGAAAAGGCCAACACGAGCTATTCATGGGGTTATTTGAGATAGAAGATAAATTAAAGCAGCTTAAGGCTGATGGATTTAATAGTGTAGTTGAATGGGAAATACTTGAGTTAATTGATAAAAAATTAAAATAGTTTTGTTTAGCGAACAGTGTAAAGTTATTACGACCTAGTTAATGAGAGAGGTATTCTCTTCAGAAGTAGTTGAATAAAAAAGAGACATCATGGAGGGACAGCGAATGAAAGATAATAATTATAGTATGGTAGAAGGTATACTTTATAATTTACCAAAGCTCCGAGTAGAAATAGAAAATTTGAAACTAAGAATTGAGGATGTTCAGGAAATTATGGGTATAAGAGGAACTAGTGGGAATGAGAAGGCTGGCAGTAGTACAAATGCCTTTAATAGTGTGGTAGAAAATGAGGTTCTAGAAAGAGAAAGAAATCTAGAGAGAAAGATAAATGTTATCAAAAGGGAATTAAATAGAAAAGAAAGAGAGCTTAAGAGGATAGAGAATGTGTTAAATCTTTTATCTGAAAGAGAAATGTTAATTGTAGAACTAAGATACTTTAAGAGGTATTCAGTAAATAGGATATGTGAATTACTTGATATAACAACACCTACATTTAATAGACGTAGAAAAGAAATTGTAGCAGGCAAATTAATGCCGATTTTGATCTATAAATGATACAAAAGTGATACAAAAATGATATATTTATAGACTTATAAGTGATACATTGAAGGTGTTATTATTATATAGTAATCGAGCAGATGCAACAAATACACGTAAGTCAATAACACTCCCAAGATGAGCCCTCAGCAGAAATGTTGGGGGTTATTTGTTTGAAAATATAGAAATATTAGAATATAATTGTTATAATATTTAGAATAAGGATACATATGAAAAAGATATGCAGTAAATGTGGCAAGACAATCAAATATAACAAAATGTGTACGTGTAGAACTAACATTACATATAACAGAAATATTTCACCTGAGAAACGTAAATTTTACTCATCATATGCTTGGCAGAAATTAAGAAATAGAAAAGTCAAAGAACATCCTTATTGTGAGAGGTGTTGGAGCAAGTGGAAAATCATCACTACTGAGAATTTGCAGGGGCATCATATAAAGTCGTTTAAAGATTATCCAGAATTAAGATTGGATGAGGATAATGTGGCTGTATTGTGTAGAGTATGTAACTTGCAGGTGGGTGATAGTAGTGAAGTGGATTGGGAGAGGAGGTGTTAGAATTGAATGATTTTAGTAATATTAGTAAGAATATAGGTAGCATAAATATACCAGTTGCAACAAATTCTATTCCGCCTGAAATACAACGTCAATTAAATGAAAACTATCAAAGAAGAAAACAGGCAGAATTAGCGGCAATAGAACAGAACCAAACTGCAAAAGACATATTAAATAGAACTCAACAAATGAATGAATCGCTGATACAAGTAAATAAAGGACTTGAAAAAGTGAATGATAGTCTGGAAAAGCAGTTACAGGCGATAAACAATAATATTGATTTTGTTATTAATTCTCTTGGAGCTAATGCACAGATAGATGAAAAACAACAAAAAGTGAATCAACAATTATTAGTAGATATTCAGATGTTATTGCAGAATAAAGATGAAAAAGGGCTGAAAGCATTTATAGAGAAGAATATAGGGAATGGCATTGGGATAATGGGACTTTTATTGCAAGGTATTTCAATGCTATAAATTGTAATTTAGACTATTTATTTACAAAAATGATATATCTACATTTTGTAGAGTGTGTAATTTGCAGATTGGTGATAGTAGTATGAGGGATTGGTAAATAAAGGATAATATAAGAGGAGGGGGATAGCACCATGAGGAAAGATAGTATAAGGAAAATTATTTGCAGTCAAGTGTTTTTATGGTTGTTAATTGTAATCACCTTAGTTGCTATATTGTCACCAATTATTATTAAGATTCCTTCGATAATGAAGATTATAGAATGGTATTTGAAAGACCTTGGAGAAATGAAGGATAGTTATTTAGCTATTGTCGGTGGAATTATAGGAGCATTTCTTGCTATTAGTGGAGCTTTTTGGATTCAAAAACAAATAGATGATGAGAAGGAGGATGAAGACAAGATTAGATGTCTTAAATTAGTAGAGTTTGATATGAATAGGTTTTTTGCTTTTATCAGGCATGATTATATTGCACATAGATTTTGGTATGAGCCTACTTCTTATCCAATTAAGATAAATGAACAATGGGAGGATAGTCTTCTAAAATTGCAATCACATATACCAGATAAGGATATACAAAATATTAATGATATATATGATAAAATATATATACTAGCTAATCATATAAACACAGCAATAGCATATAGTAGGATGGAAGCTATGAAAACCCGTGATATGTATAACTATAGTGGTGGTGGTTCAGGTGAGTATTATGAGGAAATTACAACTATAATTAAAGATTTATTTGAAAAGATAATGTCTAAAAAAATTATCCATGAAGTAGAAAAAGATATTGCCAAGATTGAAGAATATGGGCGTTTAAAAGATGTAAGTAAGTCCCAGTTAGAGAATTTTAGAAAAAAATACAAGATAAATGGATTTGACACAGATTTAGAAGAGTTCTTTGCTGAGAAGACTGATTTAAGGGCTGAATATGATGTGCTAAATAAGGAAAACGACGATAAGCATAAGCAATATGAGGATATTAATAAAAATATACGCCAAAAATGGGAAAAGAAAATCATGGAGAAGATAAATTATTCAACGGATTTACATGATGATTATGAAGAATTAATGAATCATATTAATCAAAGGTGATACCCCCCTAACAATTAAACTAAAATATAAACTTTTACTAAAGACCACGTGCCCCCAACAAGAGATACAAAGTGCCTAAAATGAATTTTTTTGAGATGGAAATTAAAAATTAGTGGTTGACCTTCCAGTAGCTGGACCCTCTAGAATGAATTTATCAAATTGAGGAGGGTAAATGATGAAAAATATAATGGAAATGAGATGGACTGATTTTGAAAAAATGGACATGAAAAAAGTAACTTTTTTTATTGGATTTGCGCCAATAGAGGAACATGGCAGGCATCTAACACTGGGGGTAGACATTTTTGAAACACAGTATTGGATAGAACATGTAATAGAGAAACTCCAAGAGGATTTTAGTGAGTATATGTTTCTTAACATGCCAGTAATTCCTTATGGTCATGCAATAATGAAAGGTTTTCCAGGGAATATACACTTATCTCAAAAATTATTTTATGACCTAGTTCTTGCCACTCTTAGGAATGTGGTAAATTGGGGGATTATAAATATTATTGTTATTTCTGGACATGCAGACCCAAGGCATGCTATTGCTATTGAACAAGCCTGTGATAGAATAAAAAAGGAAAATGGAGTGACTGTTTTTGCCCCTATGGGTGCTATTTTTTCTGGAAAGACTTCTTCAATGGGAAAAATGCAGGATCCATGTATAGCAAAAAAAATGGCACTTTATTCTAAAGATTTTCATGCAGGGTGGATTGAAACATCTAACATGCTTGTAATTAGACCTGATTTGGTTCATCAAGAATATAAAGAACAACCTAGTATTGAAATTAATGGTAGAGACATGATTAATCCAGAAATTGTTGCTAGTAAAACAAAGGGATTTGGTCATATTGGATATCCTAAAGAAGCCTCTCAGGAAATAGGAGTTAAGTTGAACGACTCAACTATTCAAACGATAAAAGAATGCACGATAGCTTATCTTAAACGAGAAAATTATGAACAGTATGAGCATCATCAACTATATAATATTTCTGCATTACGAGTAAAAGGGGATGATGAAGATGTATAGTATTGGACAGTTTTCAATTATGTTTCAAATGAATAAAAAGACATTACGATATTATGATGAAATTGGTTTATTTAAGCCAGCTTTCATTAATGAAAATAACCAATACCGATATTATGGGGAAGAACAAATTTCTATTATGAAAGAAATTATACGATTAAAAAATATTGGAATTTCATTGGATGAGATTAAGGAAATAATAAATAGTAAAAAAAATATACAAATAAAAGAGTGTTATAACAGACGCTTAGAAGAAATAAAAAAAGAGAAAGAAATTTTAGAAAAACAAATACAGTTGATAGAAAAATATAATCAGGAAAAACAAAATAAAGATGATAACTGTTTTCTGATTATTGAAAAGGGATACTTTATTCAAGATGGAATTGTATACTATATGAATGTGGACTGTGAAATGGATGAAATAAATGATTATATTGGTCTTTTTTATGAAAGAGCAAAGGGTGTATTATTACAAGGAACGCATATATTTAAGATGAATGTTGATAAAGATTCAAAAAGTATAGTTGAAATATTTGCATATGCATCGGAAGCAAAAAATGAGAGTGTTCGAAAACAGGAGAAAGAGATGTGTCTCAAAGTAGACTGTAAAGAAATGAAAGAAAGGTTTGAAGGGTATCGTATATTATTTGAGTATATAAATAAGAATGACTATGAAGTAAAAAATATTTATGAGAAATATCATATTCTGGAAGGAAGAATGCAAGTAACGATAATAGCGAGTATTAGAGATAACGACAACATAATTAATTAATGTATAATATTGAGGAAGGTGATATCATGGCTCGCCCAACAAAGAGCATAACAACAAGAACAGGACATATGAGTAAAAATGAAATAGATGCAAGAATTGAATATGAAGCAAAGCTTAGGGGTGAGTCTGATAGAATCAGGCCACCTTCTTTTTTATCTAAAGAACAAAAAAGATTATTTAAAGGTATAGTAGATTACCTTATGCCATCAGGAATCTTAGGGAATATTGATATTCACGTGCTAACCCATACAGCTATAACCATAGACCGTATCAATGAATGTGAAAGACAACTAAATGAGAATGGTCTTTTAGATGAAGAAGGCAAACCAAGTGCTTATGTGAAGATGAAATCTAATTACATGAAAGAGTTCTTTAGACTCTGCAACGAGCTAAGCCTCAGCCCTCAGTCGAGAGCTAAACTTGCCAATATTAATGTTGGTGTGGAAAAAGAGAAGCAAGATCCATTACTTAGAATCATTCAAGGAGACTAACTATTAAAAGTCAAGCCTAAAGATGATAATTTTCAAAGGAATTGCAGAAATGCATTTCAAATGTGTTTGAACATTAATAATTGCATGACAAATAGAGCATCATTACAGGTGCTTAAAATAGGAGATATGGAATTGTCAAACTAAGCAGCTTTGATGTATGTTTGTCTGGATTTTTCTAGCTGATAAATCACTCTAACTAGTTTCTTTGCAGCATGGGATATTGCGACATTGTAGTGTTTACCTTCAGCTCGTTTTTTAGCGAGGTAGACAGAAAAAGTTGGATCCCAACGACATACAAATTTTGTGGCATTGAATAGTGCATAACGCAGATACCTAGAACCACGCTTTTCCATATGGGAATAGGCTGAATCTAGTTTCCCTGATTGATAGGTTGATGGTGATAATCCAGCATAAGCAAGTATTTTATCTGCTGAGTTGAAACGCTCGAAATCACCGATTTCAGCAATAATCATTGCCCCCATGCGATAGTTAATTCCGGGGATAGAGAGTATTGGAGAGTTGATTTCGTCCATAATGGTTTTGATTTCATTTTCGATTTCTTCAATTTCAGCATTTAATTCCTGAATTAAACGAATGGTATGTTTTAGTTCAAGAGATTTCGCTGGCATATTTGAACCTATAGAAAATTTAGCTGCCTCGCGAAGCATAATGGCTGTGTCTTTGGAATAACGACCTCTAGAAGCTTCTTTTAACAGATTAGTTAATCGAGTGAGATGTGCTGATGCGACTTTAGAAGCCCCAGGGAACTCAGAAAGCAAAGCATAAACCGAAGCGATATGAAGAGTTGGAACCATTTTTTCAAGCTCTGGGAATAGGATAAGAACAAGTCGAGAAATAGATTGTTTTAGATTTGCACGTTCTTTTACTTTATCAAAACGATAACGAGTTAATGACTTTAGTTCTTCGTTGTGATAAGATGTGTCTGAGTAGGACTTCAAGTTCAAATCAGACATTAACATAGAAGCGATTGTTCGGGCATCTACTTTATCCGTTTTCGTCTGTCTAAGACTTAGGCTTTTTCTGTACAGATTGGTATGTAACGGGTTGATAACAAAGGTGGGTAAACCTTTATCAACAAGAAACCCCAGAAGATTGTAGCTATAGTGTCCAGTGGCTTCTAGCCCTACTTTTACTTTGCTTAAATCTTCGGTAGTAGAACATATCTTGTTATAGAGCTCATCAAAACCGTCTCGGTTGTTTGCGATGGTAAAGGGTCTATATAAGACCTCACCATCAGAGTTAGTGATAAAGCAATCATGCTTATCTTTAGCGACATCAATTCCTACGTAAATCATACAAAATCTCCTTAAAAAGTATTTGATACTGTTTGGAACCACTGGTACTCCTTGTGATTGTAACCTCGCTCTAAATAAACCGTCATGCGGTATCTAACTGATTAACAAATATACAAAGAGACTGTGGTTGGAGCCTCCTTGAAACCATCAAGTGGTAGGTGGCGGGAACCAATCCACAGTATCTCCAACAGTATAGCATACAGACCTTGGAGAGGGTCTATAAATACTACTACTATATAATACGAGGTGGTGGATAATAGACTATAATAACTTCAAAGAATCAAAAGCCTATCAGTATACAATAGATGTACTGGGTGGTAAGTTTCCTACAAATAAATATATAAAAGCAATATGTAAGAAGTTCCTTTATGAAATAGATCATCAGGAGGAGCTTCTTTATTATTTTGACTATGAGGTGGCTGATAAAATCATCAATATCATGAAGTTAATTAATTTCGCTACTGGTGCTGTAGCAGGTCAATCGTTATATGAGGCTTGTGTAGGGTATCAGTATTTTTTCATACTCAATATTTTCTGTTGGAAAAGGAAAGATAAACCTGAAAAGCGAAGATATGAAGTTGCTATTCTTTGGATTGCTAAACAAAACTGGCGTATTAGGTGGAAACACCTAATATTATGATTGGGCAATATCGGTAGAAGTGTGCAAATTACTAGAAAGGGACAGTATGAGAGACTATTGTGTGTATATGCATAAAAACAAGATAAATGGTAAGGTTTATATAGGAATGACAATGGATAGTGATAGAAGGTGGAGAAACCAAGGCATTGAATATAAGCCAAAGAAATATAATACAAGGCCATTTTGGAATGCCATATGTAAGTATGGTTGGAATAATTTTGAGCATATTATATTAAAAGATAAATTAACTAAGCAGGAAGCTATGGATGAAGAAAAACGTCTCATAGCTTTTTTTAATGCAAGAAATAGTGAGTTTGGATATAACGTTGCTTTAGGTGGTGATGGAGGCATTATATATAAAGAGCATCCGAGAGGCATGTTAGGCAAGAAACATTCACAGTCTAAGAAAGATCAGCAACGTGAATTAATGAAAAGATTAGTTAAAGAAGGCAAATGCGGTGCGACATGGAAGAATGGGCATCCAAGAGGAATGTTAGGGAAAACTCATAGTGAAGAATACAAGAAAAGAGTTAGTGAAATGATGAGTGGTGCTAATAATCCTCATGCAAAAACAGTAATAGCTACATTGCCAAATGGAAGCGTATCTATATATCATACGAAAAAGTCAGCAATGAAAGGATTAGGAATTAGCAACCATATTTTTGATGACTTAATAAAAACTGGATTGCCTTATGTAATTAAAAAGAATAATACACACAAAGACAGATTGAGACCTTTAGAAGGACTGAAAATAAGATTTGCAGATGATACCGAGATAACTAATACAAGTAAAGATGTATTAGCATCGTAGAGCATAGGTGCTGAAACTGATATTCAGAATATAATGCACCCAAGAGTGTCCGACACCCTAACGTAAAGACGAGGGTGAAGATGTATGCCGTACTATATGGTGACATATAGAAGCTAGGATAAAAAGTCTAGCGATAACACCTTAGAGGAAGAATAGCAAAAGTGTAAACAGCGCACTAATTATGATTATTCTTATGATACTAGAACCAAAGTATTCAGAGTTCTATCTTTGTGCTAATACAAGAGATCAGGCAAAGATTGTATATAGTGAAACTAAGAAACTTCTTGAAAGTAGTCCTATTATCAGAGATAAATTTGATATTAAAAGAGATATAATTACGTGTAAATTAAATCAGAATACACTTAAAGCCTTATCAAGTGATTTTAACACTACGGATGGATTGCGAGTGTCAGCAGCTTGTATAGATGAGGTAGGTGCTGCTAAAGATGGTGGGCTTATTGAATCTATGACCTCAGGTATGCTATCAGT
>JAEYNQ010000033.1 GCA_023412455.1 Bacillota bacterium | reverse complement strand
CCGAATCAGAAAGCTATATTTCGCCGGGTTATCCTCAAAAAAGAGAGCTAGCTGAAGCTATGCTTACCTATATGAATACCCCTTATATGCAGGATATTTCTTTGGAGATCTTTTCTAAAGATATGTACTTAAGCCAAGTTTATCTTTCTAAAATATTCAAAAAATACTATGACTTTCCACCTTCTAAATGTCTTCGTCCCAACTCCAAAAAGCAAAAGAGATGATTCTTATAAATGAAGAATCATCTCTTTATTATTGTTCTTATTCACTTATAATTATTCAGCTGGGTTAGGAGCACCTACTGGACAAACGCCTGCACATGCACCACATTCGATACATTCATTAGCATCGACCACGTATTTGCCATCACCTTCTGAAATACAATTTACTGGACATTCTCCTTCACAATCTCCACAACTAATACATTCATCATTAATAAAATATGCCATTGCTATTCCCTCCATTAGATAATAGATTTGTTTTTAGTAGTTATTTCTGTTTGATTTTGACATCTCAAACTCAAGTTAATAATACTATTATTCCAGTAAGCCTGTCAAGAAATTTAACTAAAGTATCTTTTTTATTTATAGTAAATTTACTATAATTTCTACCCTATCTTTGTCTTTATTTTTTACTATTTTAACCAACAAATCCTTTTTTTCACCGTTTTCTACTTTAACATTTTTGAGAGTAACTTCTCCATTTTTCACGAGTGTTTTTGCTATAGTTTTTGTCATCCTTTTTCCATAGGTAGCCATACTTGCGTTTTCTTTCCAAATAACAAATTGACAACCTTGCTTATAACCTAAACATCCAAAACCCTTCTTCCCCTCAATGATAGCTCCCCCACATAGAGGACATTGACCCAGTATTTCCCTTTCTACAGCTGAAGAGCTACTCTCTCTCTTTTCCTTAGAGGAGGCTGTAGTGCTACGTCCCTTAGAAGCTGTCTCTTCTTTTTTTTCTACAGGCTTTTGCATAGTAGCCGTACTCACTAACGCATTAGCCCTTTGTCCTTTAATATCCTTTATGGCACTTGATACAAATTCTTTAATATGTTCTAAGAAATCTCTTTTAGAAACCTTCCCCTTTTCTATATCTTGTAAGGTCTTTTCTAGTCTTCCTGTATATTCTAAATCCATAAGCTCCTTCACAGGAAGGGTCTCTATAATGTATTTCCCCTTAGGCGTACAACGTACATTCTTTTTTTGCATGACTGTATAGCCTGTAGTATTTAGCTTCTTAAGAGTCTCTGCCCGTGTGGCCGGCGTCCCGATACTGAACCCACTTAAGATAGCATCCATGAACTCGCTTTCATCTTTTTCACTTTGCTCCTTATCTTCTTCATTAGATGCCTTGAACTGCTTACCACAAGTTTCCATGGCTCGAAGTAAGGTTTTTTCTGTATAAGGAGTGGGTGGTTTTGTTTTTAGTTCAGCTAAATGAAGTTGATCTACTTCAAAAACCATTTTTTCTTCTAAAGGAGGTAAAATCACTTCTTTGCTTTGCTCTGCCTCTACCTTTTTGAAACCTAATTCCTTTTGAATCTTCCCTTTTGTCACAAAGATAAACGCTGTTCCTTCTATGGTTGTCTCAATAGTTGTTTCTTCTACTTTAGCAGGAGGCATAAACTGTGCCAAAAAGCGATTACGAATAGCATAATAGACCTTTTCCTCTTGAGGTGTAAGATTCTTTGGTAGGATATACGTAGGAATAATGGCACTATGGCTTTCTACCTTCTTACTATTAAATACCTTTTTAGTAACACTAAACTGAATCTCATTTTCAAAAGGAAGGCCCTTCTTTAAGGTAAAAAGAACATTTTTTGCTTTATCTACTAAGCTTTCATCTAACACACTACTAGCTGTTCGTGGATAAGTAATATACTTCTTCTCATAAAGTCCTTGGGCAATATTTAATACCTTATCTGAAGTAAATCCTTGATACTTACTGGTTACATACCCTTGTAAAGCTGAAAGGTTGAATAAACTTTGAGGGTATTCCGTTTTTTCTATTTTTTCTTTCTTTGTAATCTGACCTTTTTTTCCTTCAATCTTTTGCTTAATTTCTTCTAAGTATCCCTTTTCCTCAAATTTATCCTTCTTGTCCTCTGTATAGATTCCTTCGTAACTTATCTCTCCTTGTTGAAATACGGCACTTAACTTATAATAGGGCTCCTCACGAAAAGCTTCTATTTCTTTATCTCTATCATAAATTAATTTTAATGTAGGTAATAAAACACGCCCTACATTAAGAACTTCTCCCTTGCCTGCATATTTGACTGTAGCTACAGAGGTTAAATTAATCCCTATAAGCCAATCCGCTTGTTGTCTACTAATACCGGCATCTTGGAGAGTCTTCATTTGACGATTAGGAACGATCTTCTCAATTCCTTTTTGTACTTCCTTTTCCGTCCATTCATTCAAAAGCAAACGATAGATAGGCTTCTTTACTTTTAAATAAGCAAAAATAATATCTGCTATAATTTGTCCTTCTCGGTCATAGTCTGTGGCTGAAATAACAGCTTCTACATCTTGACGGTTAATGAGTTCCTTTATACATTTTAATTGTTTCTTGGCACCTAAATCTGTGGTTTTTTTAGCCTTATCTTCTTTTACCTTATATTTAAACTCTTGAGGTACAAAAGGAAAGTTTTCTAAACGCCAGCTTTTCATCTTTTCATCATAATCCTTAGCATCATAAAGCTCTAAAAGGTGTCCAAAAGCCCATGTTATTAAATAGTCTTCTCCCTCAAAATAGCCATCACACCGTTTTTTTACCTTAAAGGCGTCTGCTATATTTTTAGCCACAGAAGGTTTTTCTGCTATTATTACTCTCATCTTTTCATCTCCTATGTCAAAATTGCTACTTAACCTATTTTTAAAACGGAAGAAAACAGACACAAAGCTTGAGTCATTGTGTCTGTTCTATGGAAAGTAACTTTATTTTACTCTTTTTAATTTTCTTCAGGGACTTCTTCTACTTCTTTTTTAGTGGTCTCTTGTTCATCATCTGCATAATCCATAAAATCTTTAATTTTTACATACTCTACTTGATCCTCATCTTCATAAAGGTCATCATCGAAATCTTCGAAATCATCATAATCCTTATCATCATCCATATCATCAAAGTATTCGTAATGCTCTTCTACATCTTTGCAATTTTTCTTAGCTAACCAAATAATAACGCCTACTAGTGCCATTATTACCCCAATTGCAATACCTACCCAAACATATTTACTGGATTTTTCTTTCTTAATCATTCCTCTAACCTCCTCGACTGTTAGTGGGAACTCCTTGAATCTAGTCATCATAATCTTTTTCTCCTTTAGTTCCTAAATTTATTATATCAATATTTAAGTTTTTTAACAATCACAATATTAACTTACTTTGTTCTTAGTCTTTCATGTTCCATTCGATTTATACAGTATTACTTTATTTTCTCCTGAAAATAATCATCTATTCTATTATAAACATACTTATATGAATGATTTATGAATACTTTTATTTCTTTTAATATTTATTCCTTATTGCTTATCTATTCCTCTTGATGAATGAACTTCTCAATAGCCTCTAATAACTCCCATTCCAACACACTATTAAACCCTTCTTCTTTTAACTGGATTAATTTTTCGCGTATGGTGTGTAACTCTATAAATAATTGGTACTGAGACTTGCCTCTATTATAAGCCTTTATAGCTTCTGCCTTTTCTTTTCTCGCCTCTTTTAAGTCAATGGTTCCCTTATCATATTGCTGATACAAGCCTCTAGACGTAATATAGTAGGCCTGTTCATAAGCTGCTAATGCTTTTGGCATAGTCTCATTTTGTTTCGCCAATTGATCTAATTTTTTGATGTCCATAGCAACTTCCTCCTTCTTTTTTACGCTCCGCCCTTATAAGTGCAACCTTCTCTTATTATAACCTATATTTCTATAAAACCTAATAACTACTAACTATTTTACTGTATTAAGTTGCATTTTTTGCTTCAAACCTCAATAACCTACTGTACTTTTTATATAAAGAAATTGAGATTCCATTCCTAGTAATAAAAATAGGAGGCTATTTACTCCCACCACTAAGTAGCTTGAGTGCCTCCTGTTTCTTGCTTTTTTTACTTTGGTTTTTATTATTCTACTTTTTCTTCTTTATTAAATTGCTCTATTACCTTATAGGTTATATTCCTAGCCTGATACCCGCTTATGCCATTAGCTTGCCCATCCTCTAACTGTGTTGCAAAATAGTAGGTCTTGTCTTTATCTTGGAAAAAGCCAACAAACCAAGCTTTGTCGTTCCCAGTTCCGGTCTTTCCATAAACTTCATACTGATTAATCGTATCTACATACATTATCTTTTTTACTTGCTCTTTATTTTCAGCCGAAAAGCTTGTTTCCTCTTCAAAAATAGTATGTAAAACTTCTACCTGCTCTTTAGGCGAAATTTTCAAGGAGGAACCCAGCCAAAAACCATTTAAAGAGGCTAAAGAGTTGGTATCCTTTCCTTTCCATTCACTCACATCTTCATTCCCATAGTGTAAAGCCTTCACATATTGGGTCATCTTTTCAATACCTATTTGATCAATAACCTTTCTAAAATACCAGACACAAGAGTTTTTAAAAGCTTCTTCTAAAGTTAAATCATGATTCCATGAATCCATAGGATATCTTGTCCCATCATAACCCATAGTAGACTCACTTGAAAGCAAGACGCCTTCTTCGAGGCCTATTAAAGCTGATATAATCTTAAAGGTTGAATAAGGTGAAGATTGGCCATTAACTAGGTCTTTATTATAAATAAGGTACTCATTAGTCACCCCATCATAAATTACCATACAACCTTTGATGCCATCAAAGTAGGCTTCATTATTCATTTCTACAATTGCCACTTGCTGAATTTCTTGCTCCTCAGAAAGGTTCTCCTCACTAACTAGGGCCTCCCCGGCTTGCCCCTTGTTAACTATCTCTTCCTCTTGCAGTATTTTATCCTCATTACTTACTTTTTCTTCATGACTTCCCCCATTATCTATGGTCTGTTCTTGAGAAACTGGGGCATCTTTTACCTTATTCTGATTGCATCCAACAAGCATCAGGCTAGCAATTAAGCTAATAGATAGTGTCCTAAAAACTATTCTTTTCATTGAAACCTTATCCTCTCAAAATACATTTTTCTATTTAGTAATCATCAATTTTTAGGCAACCAACAATCAACAGAAATCTCTGCTGTTTCATATGGATCTGCGTATCCATCAACTATAGCAATTCCTTTCATTTGTATATGTATCTTTTGGTCTTTTGTTTCAAGGATTGAAAACTCATACTTTTCCATGGGTTCATGCTCATAAAGATAAAAAGTATCCTCCCTTTCATCGGCTTCCTCAAGAGTATCCACTTTAAAAACATGTCCAATAATCTCTTCAAGTTTACTAACCCCTGTTTCATGCACATTAATACTGATTGAAGGTGACATTATTTCATTTCTATATTTTTTCTTTTGAAAAGATATGTCAAAGCCCACTGTTATCATTCCCTCATTCTCATCACTATCACAAACATAAAATTTACTATCTCTTCCAGATTCTAATTCAAATACCTCACTATTCAATACTAATTTTCCCATTTGACTTATAATTGCTCTATCCTCCTATGTATATACTATCATTAGTAGGTCTTCTTATCTGCTAGCGTCAAAACGGATTGTATCATACACCCTTACTCCATAATAGCTTAGAAATAATTTCTTCCACTAAATCCCTCACACTATTCAACTTAGACAAATCTTCCACATAAAAATGAGTACTGCTATAATCCAAATCCAAAACCAGCTGAAACTCTATCTGTCTAAATAAGAATTTAGCAATTCGGACATATAGGATTTCTTCTTCTGACAAAAGCTGTATATCACTATGTTCTAAAAGCATTTCTTTAAGAAATTCATACTCTCCATATAATGTATCCTGTTCCTTGGATAATTCAGGTAGATAACTACTTATATTGGTACAAAAAAATGTATTAGGATGACCCTCCATTAAATATGTATGCTTTTTCATAGAATATCCCTCCTTTGCCATATCACCATATGCTTGGCACTTGATAGATTACACATTCCTCTTGCTCAAAAAGTGCTCCTCCACTTGCTAGGTATAACTATTACTTATCTAAATATTATCATTTTTCAACCAAAAAATAAACTCCTATTTTATAGGAGCCTTAGGGCTGTTCTATTTTCTTTTCTAAGAGAACTAACTGAATATCCTCCATACCATTAAATACGCATGGGACAATATCCACCTCATCATATCCTAATTTTTTATATAAAGTACGTGCATTTATATTTTTTTCATTTGTATCCATTCGTAGATAATAACACCCCTGTACTTGTGCATAGTTTTCATAAAATGATACAAAGCTTTTCCCATAGCCTTTTCTTGATGCAGTTGGTGAAATAACTAAAGTATGAAGCACCATTACTTCATTGTCCGAAGCATCATAGTGCCAATTTGCTCCTTTATAGGCTTCTACCTGTAACTGGTTGATTATTGCTGTACCAACAATCCTTCCTTCGTCCTCCTGTACAAACAAATCCCCTCTGTCCAAAGCCATTTGGGCTGTAGCAGCCGTTGGATAGACCCCTCGTTTCCATCCAAAGGTTACAAAACCCTTTTCTTCAGCAGTATGAATATCTGAAAATATCTCCTCAATAGCCTTTAAATCCTCTATTGTTGCTTTCCGAATGACCATCTAATATCCTCCTCTGTTTTAACAAATCAAAAGTTTCTGTTATTTTATATTCCAAAAAAGCTAGAGCTTGTTGGCAATCCTCCTACTATTGATCTTCTAATAACCTAGATAATAGTTGTTTTCTATTGTTAATAAACATCTCCATCACTTGGTAGCTATCTGTTTCTTCATAATGACACGCATGTATTTGGCCGTTATCAAAACTTAAAATTTCCGCATGAGGAATCCCTAATAATATAGGTGAATGAGTAACTATTATAAACTGGGAGTTCTGCTTTGCACACTCATATATTTCCATAAGAAGCGTCAACTGCCTCTGTGGTGACAACGCAGCCTCCGGCTCGTCAAGAAAATATAATCCATTTGGCTTCAGCTGTTTTTGTGCTATAGCCAGAAAACTCTCTCCATGGGATTTTTCATGAAATTTTTCTGAAGGATGATTCTCATCCGAATACTCTTCCTCTTTTGTAGCCACATTATAAAAACTCTCTGCCCGAAGGAAATATCCCCAATTAGCCTTACGATATCCTCTGGCAATCCTCATCACCTGGCATAGCTCAGAATGGGAATCATATGTTGAAAAACTATAATTCTTCGTTCCCCCTTCTGGATTAAACCCTGCTGCGACAGCAATGGCTTCCAGCATCGTCGATTTCCCACTTCCGTTTTCTCCCACAAAAAAGGTAATGGATCGCGTAAATTCCAGCCTATCTAAACCTTTGATTGCCTCAATGTTTCTTAAATAACTACCTCTATTTATCTTATCCCAATCAATGGATATACTTTGAATGAATTGATTATTCATATAACCTTCACCTGCCAATCATAAATACTCTCCTATCCCAAAAACCTTTAACTAAATCCACCTTTAAATTATAGTTATTTATGCTAATCTATACAACAATCCTTTCAAGCCAATCTAGGATTAATGATTGAAATATTTCTATCCTTTCAATTTGAAAACTATGTCCAGCACAATCCAGTACACTATATGTTGCTCTTGGATAGTCTTGTAATAACTTAAATGTTGCCTCATACCCCACCCAATGATCTTGTCTAGCTGTTATAAATAAGGAAGGTTCATAAAAAACTAGTGACCTATCAAATACTAAGTCTCTTTTTAATTTATCAAAGTGTTTTTCATTATACAGTTTTATTCCCGACTCAACATCTCTTACAAATAAATCATATGTATCTTTTGTTTGAACAACTGCTACTGAACAAAAATTGGCTTTCTCCTCCACGGTTAAAGAGTCTATAAATGCATCATCCTTAACTAATACTTTCCTCTCTGGTATATTTTGTTCAATATCTACTATCCATGGACAAATATAAGCAACCCCCATTACTTGTTTCATCATTTGTTGCAAAATACCTCTTGCCAAATGACATCCGAAAGATTCTCCAATTAACAAAAATCTTTCTTCATCAATAAGTTGCGTAATTGCCTTAAGAAAAATATCAATCAAATTTTTATCGGTTTTTACATCATCCCCCAGATTGGACTTCCCCATCCCTGGTATATCAAAGTAAATTCTCTTATAACCTGCCTTTCTAGTAAAAATAGGTTCTAAACAACCATACATCAAACGATAATCTACACCTTTTCCATGAATAATTATAATCGGAGTCCCTTCCCCCTCCATCACATAATTTAATTGGGTATTTCCAATCATCATAATCATAACCCCATTCTCCTCTATAAAATATAAATACTCCTATTATAGGGTCCATCTTCTCCTACTATAAAGTATCTAATTATCTTCATCTAATCTGTATCTATAAATTCCCATTCTAGGCATTTTGTGTATCCTATAGAAGTTATGTAGCGTGGAATATACGCTTTTATACTATCTTACTTCATAGAAGAAGACTTAAATCTTATGTTATTTAGGATATCTTCTCCACTATTTACTAAATAGCTTATATTTAGTGCTTCCTACAACATAATACAACTCATTAATCGTAGAACCTTCACATTCTAAATATCCAATATCCCCATTTTCAAACTCTACAGTTCCCCAACTCACACTACCACTAGGATTATCATTTATGCTAACCTTAAATGGTTCTTTCATTGGCTTATAGTCTGTTAGCATCAGTTTGTTTTTTTCCACATCATAAATATACATTTTATTATTTTCCATTGGATGAAGTTGGATAATATTTCCATCTTGACTTACACTTATATCACAGTAGTTACTACCTTGTATAGCATTACATCCTATACTTTTTAAATCTAGACTATTGATTATCTTCATTCCACTTAAATCATAAATAAATAATCCAAAATCCCCGTGGAAGATCATTTTATTATCTGAAGCATAATCAAGTTCGGGCATAGCTACACCTATACATTCCTCTAATGTCCATTGTGCAGCAAGAGGTTTATTTGTGCTATTGTATCCCACTATACCTAATAGTAGGCCTAATACAAAAACAATATACTTTATTTTCTTACAATCATAACATGCATTTAGCTTACTACCAATGCACTTTTTCATTAACCTCACCTTCTTCCATAGTTTTGAGTAGTTCTATCTATGTTAAAACAAATGATAACTACCCGTATAACGAGTGGCCTGCTCTACCCTGTAAGAGCCTATTACTATCCATTTTGAATACCTCTTTTGATATTTTTTGGCTTCCAGATATATATTTTATCTAATTACTACAATGCTTTCCAAATTTGAAATTCCAAACCTTCCAGTTCTGGCAATACAATATCCTCGTCTTTTAAATTCTTTAATTAAAGTTCGCATAAAAAAGCCATGTGTAACAAGTATACAATCTACATTCTTCTCTTCAACAATTGAAACCATAGACGCTGCTCTTTTTATAGTATCTTTTCTTATTTCTAATTGATGCTTATTATGAAATAACCACTGCATTCTCCCAAGAACATTCCATATCCATATAGGATAATTAAAAATAGTATGTCTAAAAGACCTTAATGGCACTTCATTAAGAAGCTCTGTTATCGTAAAGTCTCTTTGCCCAAATAGTTGTTCTGCCGTCTCATAAGTACGCATTAACTGACTTATATATATTGGACAATCTATTTTTTCATCCTTTTTTTCTATAATAGGAACTATATGCGATGCATCATATCTAGCACAGGCAATATCAAACTTTTCTGCATTATAAGTCTTCTGCCATTGCATATTCACTTTCCCGTGCCGAATAATAGTAACCTTCATTACTGTCCTCCACATCTTTAAAATCACTTATTTTTGTTATAGATAAATAATTTTCCAATCCATACCATTATCCCAATAATGTATGGCTGTAAAATTTTCCTCCATTGTAACCGTTTTTACAGCTCAGTAGATAGCATCTCCTGCTAATACATTTATACCATACAATCTAGAAATCTCATAAGCTAAGCTTGATTTTCCAGTTTCTTAAGCTCCTCCACTAAATAAGACTGCCCCATTCCTAGCATTAATCCACCACACTACTATCCCCCGCCTGCAAATTACACCCTCTAAAAAGCACTGTCACATTATTCAACTAGATAAATTTATGCTTGCAGGCCAATAGATAAACTGGAATTTGTGCTTATTATTTTCACTGATCCATTTATGTTCCAAATGGACAAACCACCATACAGAGACCACATGCATTCATTCTTCCATGTTTTTCAATATATAAACCTCTTTTTTGATTGCACAATTTATAATCGATGATATCATTTCTTAATGAGTCAATATTCCAGTTCATATTATATAATGCTTTATAGGGACAAATATCAACGCACTTTTTGCAAGAATCGGGACAATTACTTTTTAATATTCTTTCATCGTAAACGAATTGTTCGTCTATTACAATCGCTGATAATCTCACTCTCGGACCATATTTATCTGTTACTACAACATCATTTTTTCCTATCCAACCTAATCTAGCATTAACTGCTGCATACTTAAAAGAAAAAGAGGCAAGCAAATCTTCCTCATTATTTTGTGTCACAAGTGGAATATAATATTTTATTTCACACTTATTGAGTATTTCCTCCACCTGACTTAAAATTATTTCTAATACCTTTTTGGCATCTTGAACTCCCTTTTCAAACTTTTCTTCTGTATATGTTTTTATGGTGAGCTGTTCTCCATAAGGAACAGCAAACACTAAGGCAGACTTATATGCGTTTGCATACGAACTATATGAAATACTTGTAAATCCATAAAGAACTTCAGGATATTCTAAAAATAAGTTGTGAATGCTATCTTGGACCGTAAAACTATCTCTCTTAAAATTTTCCACTTTATCAATCCCTCCCACTACTATCACCAATCTGTAAATTGCACACGCTACAAAGGTATGAGCCATATCTTTTCTTTCACCTGTTACAACTAACTTTAATTCTTTTGGCAAAGAGACATTAAGCCTTTCTTCAATTAATGAGAAATCAACTACCTGCTCTGTATTGAGATTCATGAAAGGCTTTATTGTCATGAGCATTACTTGTAGATCCTCATATTCCGGTTCAAGTAATCCGAGATTGTCATAGAAACAAACTTCCCAGTCTTCCCCATCTATTGCATAGTTAGTTTTTATATGTTCCAGTTTGGTTGTTGAAATAATCTCTCCACCCGAAACCTGTTCCTTATTATAGAAACCGTAATAAATGTTGTTTCTATAAACGAAAAAGCCTTCTTTCATTTCTCCTTGTAATATGCTTTGCTTTATATCAGTGATACTATCAATATTACTTGACAGTTTTTCTCATATGGTTCATTACCTAGGCAGTCTTACTCAGAGATTCATAATATCTCAGTTGTGTATCTAGAGGTGGAAGTCCACCATTAGCAGAACAGATTCTTCTGTTGTTCCAATAGCCGATGAAATAATGCCATATGGGAATAAGGTATCAACTGTATTATACAACACTATCACCTTATTGTCAGAATATTATTGATTATGTAATATATTTCATCTATACTATTCTAAGTAAAGTAAATCCAGAAAGGAGAATTGATATGGAATTAGCTTCACCTGATGGCCTAAGTATTATAATTGGTATATTTATGATTATCTATATTATTATTTGCTTAGCTCTCCTAGTACTAACCACTTACATATTAATCTTAGGAATTAAAGCCTTAAAAATTTACATAAAAAAGAACTCATAACTCAGTATTACTACCTATATCACATTATGGTATGGGTAGTTTTATGTCTTAGCTGCTCAGTTAGCATAACATTCCTTGTTATTATCTGATAGGTTTTTTCACTACTTAGCCTTTGTACTTCGGTTTGTTGATGCCCCCTAATTGGCTCTAAAAAAGCCCATACCGTTTTAATTGGTACAGGCTGCTATATAAGTTCTCCTATTTCATTTTCTGCCTCTGAATAGGATATGAATGTAATTGTTTATTTAGTTTACCACTGTCGAAATGTATAGTATCCCCTCATTTCTATCTACTTATTTTTTTGATAATCATAGAACTCTATAGCTATGTTTCTAACATAATTTTCTATATCCTGACGCTCTGTGACTGCTTTCAATAAGTTAATATACCTATTATCATCTTCATCATTGATTATGTGGTTTAGCATCCATAATGTATGCACTGTTGGTTTTTTCTCTATTGATTCATATAATAATTCCTCATATCCTTTACCCGAAAATGTTTCAACATAATGAACGAGAGCTCCAGGAGACCCAAATTCAATTAATGGATATCTCTCCATCAATTCTAATATTTCTTGACAATTTGTATTCCATAGTTTTGTTCTTCAAATGCTATAACGCATTCATCCATCATGACATCTAATTCATTTTCATCGAAGCTATTATTGCCTACATATTTACCTATTTTCCCTAATAATTCATTCATAACACAGCCCCCTTTAATACTTATATTACAATGTCACATGAAAAAGTCAAAGTAAACTCACACTATATCTACCAATTAAACTTTTCAATATCATATTAACCCTCAAATTAAGCCTATCATTTACGCTTATTGTCCTATTATCATAAAACTCAGCTACTAATACCAACACTGCAATAACAAGGTCTTCACTTTCCTCAAGTTGCTCCAAACTCTGTCCCGTATACTTTACAATATAATCTTTAGCGCCTTCCAAAATAGCTCCAATGAGCTTATCATCTTCATCACCATCTTGCCTAAGATACTCTTTTACAAAAGGCACATCAATTTCTGATAGCTTCATTAAGCTGACTTACTCCTAGATGCCTTAGTTACACTTCCTACTGTTCCAAGTACCATCGCTTCTCCTAAAGTTTTTTTAATGTCTAATCTCATATTAGCCTTTATAGCAATTTTATCATTAATAAAACCATATTCTGTAGAATTTTGAAGGGATAGGGCTTTTCTTTCTCCTACAATAAGAGTCCTTTTAAGATCCCCAAAGTAAATGGCTGTGTGCCACTAGCAGCTATTGTAGTTATAAATTCTCTATAATCCTCTGGTAAAGTAATGCCATTATCTATCTCAAATCTCTCAATAACCTTTCTATCTATTGGTTTTCCCCACATAGGTAGAAATTCTCCACATGTGTATCGAAAATTCTTTGTAGATAATTTATCCATCTTATTCATAATCTGGCATATACGTTCATCTATATTCATCACTATCACCTTGTCTATTGAAAAAATTTCATTTTAGGCATTTTGTGTCTCTTGTTGGGGGCGCGTGGCTTTGAGTATAAGTTTATATTTTAGTTTAAATAGTAGGGGGCATTTAATAGTTATGATATATTAGATATCTCATCTATTATTTCTTGTACCTCTTTTTCTTCTTTATTAGGTAATTTATAATAATCGAGAAAATCTTGTTCAGTTACCTCACTTAATCCTTCAAGCCAACCTGTCCATTGAATATAATCCTCTAGTAAATCCTCTCCTAATCCTCGGATTATGTAATAATCTGTCATAAAAACTACTTTTTCTGTTAGGAAATGTGTCCCATCTTCCATACTAATATGAGTAAATAACTTATCATCTGTAATCTGATGTGTCATTTCATGAAAGGCTTGGAAGAAAGCATGCTGCTGTTCGCTTTCATTTTTAGGTATGCAGCCAGCTGCACTCATAAATCGATCCTGACCCATGCCTCGCCCTTTTCCCTGACCTAAACTAACACAGAAATAATAATGTGGTTTCTTATTTGCATATTTAAACACTTTTTCAAGTGCACGTAGCGTTTTATTTGAATAGCTAATAAAGGCATCCATATTATTCTTCTGTTCAGCAATAATCCTATTCCAATATTCCGTATAGATAGATAATTCAGCATCCATACACTGAATAAATGGCTTAATGAACTCTTCTTTTGCTTCTGTAGAAATTGACATACTATTTAATCGATCTTTCAACTCTTCATAACTTGAAGAATAAAAACCAATAAAAGCTACATTACTTACCTCATTAAAATGCTTCTTATATGCTACCGACAACTTCTGTGTTTCTTCAATGAGTTTATAATCATTATTTGATTGCTTTGACCTAAAATCTTCAAACTCATCTATATATTCCTTTGAATACATATTGGCAGGTAAGCCCTCTAAATTAATATAATTCAATATATGAAACACAAGATCCGAGTGCAATACAGTCTCACCTTCCATCGCCCATTCTGATTCTACTTTTTGCTCTGCACAGCCTACTGTACTAATAAATAAAAATAAAGCTACTATCATACATATAGATTTTTTCCATATTTTCATTTTCTTCCTCCATATACATTTTACCAATCCACTACACTACTATCTCCCACCTGCAAGTTACACACCCTACAAAGTACAGCAATATTATGGAAATAGATGAACTAAAATTTATCACTTTATTATTTCTTTATACAAAGGTAAGGCCCACAGCAATCTTCATGTGTACGAACATATGTCCATGAAAAATCTTGAGCTACAATATACACATCATTTCCTGGGTCATGGTCAAGTTCATCCACTGAAACTTTACTTACTGTAGATATATCTTCAATATGTTTTGAATGTCCATCATAGAATTTAATCGCTTTCAGATACTCTAATTTGTTAAATTCCGTTCTCGCTTCATCCCCTTCTAAGCAAGGAACTAATTTCCACGAAAACAAATGCCACAAATGATTTCCATACGAAGTCACATATTCTTCAATTAACCCTTTATCAACTCTATCCCCAAAAATGGAAAGCCATTTTTCAATCAGCTCATCATCTGTCATTATCGTTCCGCCCCCAATTCTAATTTACCAATCCACTACACTACTATCTCTAAGCTACATGAGCTAATAGATCGAATACCCACAATTTATGTCAAAAGGCATAATCAACAGTTTAAATATTTCCTTTGAATATTTTTCAAAAAGCCAATGGGTTGCATTTAATAATTTTCTAAACTGTCAAAGTCCCAGTAAGAAAAATATTTTACGCATTTAACGATTTTAGTAAGCTCCCTTGGTTGCTCTTTAATATCGTCAAAGATATAAAACCTTTTTAGATACTTAATATCAATACAGCCCCTTTGCTGTTTTTGCTCCTCTGCAACAATACGTATCAGTTTTTCAAATTCATCTAACTTATCTGCCTTTACCTGAAATAATTTGACTTCACAAAAAGTACTTTCCACAATCAGACCCCCTCATTATACAATAAACTGCATTTCAAATTCTAATTTACCAATCCCTCACACTATTATCCCCAATCTGTAAATTACACACTCTGCATAGTACTGTTACATTATCCATCAAGATAAGTTTCAGCTAATAGGCTAATAGATAAACTGGAATTTGTATACTGATTATTCCTCATCACTAACCATCTGATAGAAGAACTCTCCAAAACTATTAGCAACTATTTTTATATCAGTATAATTGTCTGAAACAGATACAACTGGACACTCGTTATTACTCATCTTACTTGTATCAAGACAATAAAGGCAATCATTTGATTCGTTATAATAAATTACAATCATATACTTAGGCATTTTGTATTCATGTTCCATATGTGTAATCTTTACCATATTGATATCTTGATTTTCTCTTTTGTTTTTTACAATGCCAAATATTATCTCTCCACCAATATCTCCTGCTCCAAATTCTTTTAAAAAGACTTTATAGCTTTCAGGAAATATCACTTTGAGTTCTTTTTCTGCTTTTTCAATTTCGTCTATTGGTATGGCACCAGTAAAATCTACCACATCTGTATCCAAAAGTTCTTTTGCTTTCATATAATACTCCACTTTCAATACCTCCATAAATTCCTATTTACCAATCTTTTATACTCTTATCTCCCACCTGCAAATTACACACCCTACAAAGCACAGCTATATTATCCTCATCCAACCTCAACTCAGGATAATCCTTAAACGACTTTATATGATGTCCTTGAAGATGTTCTGTAGTAATGATTTTCCACTTATTCCAACACCTCTCACAATAAGGATGTTCTTTTACTTTCCTATTCCGTAGTTTCTGCCAAGCGTATGATGAGTAAAATTTACGTTTCTCTTCTGATACGTTCCTGTTATATGTAATGCCATTTCTGCAAGCACATGTTTTGCTATATTCGACTGTCTTTCCACATCTACTACAAATCTTTTTCATATGTACGATTTTTGTCCTTTTCAGTTTATCAAATTATTATAATATTTACAATATTTTTACTTTGTTTCCATAAAAATTACTCCCAACCATTACAGTTAGGAGTTAATTAGAGTGTCATATTTACATTACGTCAATGCTTTTCACTATAGTCTCTTATGTGCTGTTCCTTTACCAATGAGGCATCTACTATCCCCCACTCAATCTCTAGATATTTGCAAAACAGTTTTAGTGCCTGATCATAACTAAAAATAGTCTTTTGACTTAAAGCTTTGGATTGACAGTGCAATAAAAAACCCTTTACTTGTAAAAATAATTTTCTCAACAAAAAAGTCCTCCTATTCATAGATTAACAACCTATAAATACTTGGACTTTATTGATGTGAACGGAAAATTTTTATAGCCATAGATGCATATTCTTAACATTTTATTGCTGTATTTACTGTAACTTTTATCTCCATTAAACCCTTGTCTCCCAAAGCTTTATCCCACCTGCATCTCAAGACGTAATCAGTCAGCAATCAAAGCGATGAATTCGCTATTAGTGGATTTGGCTGGTTCTCTTGGGTTGAGAATGCATGTAGGCTAAAAATGTCTTAAAGCATTGAAAACACTAGGTTTTAAATTTATCAAAATATTGAGTAAACACCTTATTTATTGGCCAAGACAACCAAAATTGGTCGACTTATGTTATACCACTTTATTGTCTATTTTGAGTATAACAACCTTACTAAAATATTACAAGAATTAAT
>JAEYNQ010000201.1 GCA_023412455.1 Bacillota bacterium | reverse complement strand
TCATGCCTTGTTTTATACGTCCATACTCCTTTGCTCCCACATTCTGGCCACAATAAGTAGCAAGGGCTGTACCTAAAACAAAGAAAGGAATCAGAAACATTATCGTAATCTTTCTTGCAGCTGTATGCGCAACTATTATATCTGTTCCTAATGTATTAATGCTTGTCTGCAAGGCAAGTGAACCGATTGTCACAAAAGAAATCATAAATCCCATAGATAAACCAGTGGGAAGGAGCTCTTTATAAATGGCTTTGTCAAAAGTAAAATAACTTTTTTGGAAAGAAATCAGTTTGTATTTCTTTTGCATATACCCAAAGCATAAAATAGCAGATAATACTTGAGCGATTACAGTAGCAATGGCAGCTCCTGCAACACCTGTATGTAATTGCAAAATAAAAAAGTAATCTAATGCTATATTAAGTATGTTAGAAATGATTAAAAATACAAGTGGCGTAAAGGAGTCCCCTATGGCACGTAAAATGACTGCACAAATATTATACAAGGTGGTTGCAACAAGTCCTATAATAATGATTCTAATATAAGTATAGGCTTCACTACTTAGCTCCTCTGAAACATTCATAAAATCTAGAATTTGAGGTAAAAAAACAAGCCCTATTCCACTTATAACAATGGTTATACCTAAGCTAAGAATCACTGTTCCTCCAATGGCCTTCTTAAGGTTTTTCTCATCCTTTGCCCCAAAGAAATGCGCAATTATAATACCAAACCCACAAATAAAACCATTTAAAAATTCAATAAGCAAATCACTTAATGAAGTAGTGGTCCCTACAGCAGCAAGTGAAGCTTCCCCTAGTGTTTGACCAATAATTCGTGTATCAACTAAACCATATAAAAGCTGAAAGAGCTGACCAATATAAAGTGGTATTGCAAAAGCCAAGATTACTTTTAAGGGATTCCCCTTGGTTAAATCTTTCATATACATCTCCCCCATTAGCAAAAAGATAGTGTCAAGTTTGACACTATCTTTTTTGTTTAATTACTTATATATCATAACACTTGTATACATTAATTTCTATATTATTTTGAAAATTCAAATATATCTTCAGAAATACCTTTATACAATTAGATTGCTTGATTATAATAGTTGTCACACTAACTATCCTATTTTAAATATGAAATAAATCTTAAGCACCTTTTTCCTATTACCTTCATGATATGTATAAACAGTTCCGTCAGACTCCTCACGTCCTCCTCCAAGATATTATAACATATATAGCTCAAGTAATTTTTATTCTTCGTATAAATCTCCACTATTCTCCTTATTTAAAGTACCTTGTAATTCTATCATTACAAATTTAGTTAATTCTTCAACCACTGGTCTATGTTTTATACCTTTAGGTACAATAATAAACTCTCCCGTATTCACTCTTGTTAGTCCTTCTTCTGTTTCAAGTTGAAAACTACCTTCAATGACATAAAATAGCTCATCAGACTCTTCATGTACATGAAAATCTAATGTACGATCCGCCACCTGAACAACACTAATAATATGTCCATTTAAAAAACCTACTTTCTTATAAATATATAATCCTTCGACTTGATCTACTTCTTCCTGTACATTTACTTTTTTCAGCATAAACTCATCCCCATTTCTTCATTTTCCAATACTTTAACTTTATTTCTTATATGGTCTATGCTATCATCTATTTAATAATTTGTATAATGAATCATTTCTATTTAAACAATCAATTATTTCGATTATGTATTTATACCATATTCCAAAACCTTAAGCACATCAAAAATAATATGACAGATCCAGTATAGATACTAATATACTTTCTTATAACTCTTCTTCCCTTTAACAATGCAAAAACCTTCTTATGTATGATATATTATTATTCCTAAAAGAGGTAATACACTAATGAAGAGTATAATTCTATTTTTCTTGTTCATAACGTCCCTTATAAAGCCGCTTACCCTGCTCCGTATAGTTTGTTACAAAATCTGCTTTAGCATTTGTATAACCCTCTCGGTTATGTTCATATTCTTTCCATAAATCTAGCTTTAGCTTTTCATATTCTTTAGCCGTATGAGGATGGTCTATCATATAGTCTCTAAAATACAATTCATCATGATCGCCTTTCTCCCTTAAATGCAAGTGATAAACCTTTTCAGCAAACCCATTTTCTGTATAGCCTTTATTAAAGGAAATCCTATTTGTCTCCTCACTCATACAAGTATAGCCCTGTTGAAGGATTATTTCTTTTATGGCTTGGTAGCTCCCTCCCCGTTTTACCTCTATAAGAATATCAATCGTAGGTTTTGCCCATATATGCGGGATGGAGGTGCTTCCAATATGACTCATTCGGCAAATCCTATCTAATGGCAATACTGCTCTCAATCTCTCTTCTTCTTCCCTATACCATTCTTTCCAATAATCTTTATGCTCTGTTAAAATAATCGGGAATAACTGCCATAATTCCTCTAAACTCATTTCTGAAAGAGCTTTCCCCACTTTTACCGCCACCTCTCTCAAATACTAGTGTCTCTTTTTTAGGCTTATCTTAAGCCTATTACTCTAAAATGTTCATCCAGAGTTAGAATGCTTCCCCTATACCCATACCACTACAGTTAATGACAACCTTCTGTAAATCTCTATCTAATGAACTTTTTCCCAGCATAAGCTCTATTTCACCAGGTTCTGTGACTCTTTTTTCTTCATGGTTAACAAATGAAAAGTCTTCAAGGTTTAATTTAAAAGAAACTCTTCTCTTTTGGCCTGCTGGAATAAATACTTTTTCAAAACGAATAAGCTGTTTAATAGGTGTCATTACGGAGCTCACCTTATCATTAAAATAAAGCTGAACAATCTCATAGCCATCCCATTTACCAGTATTAGCTACCTCTACGCTTACTTCTAAGTTAGCTTCTGTCACTTGCATGGGACCATACTCAAAGGTGGTGTAAGATAAGCCTTGTCCAAAAGCAAATAAGGGGGTTTCTTCTAAATCCATGTATTTACCACCATGCCAGCCTGACAGATAATTGTAGTAAACGGGCAGCTGTCCGCTATGTCTTGGGAATGAAATAGGCAATTTACCTGATGGATTACGGATACCCCATAAGATTTCTGCTACAGCATTTCCTCCAAACATCCCCCCATTAAAGGCTGTAACAAAGGCATCTGAGCCTTTAGCCACCTCTTCTAAGCAAAGTGGTTTTGAAGCAACAAGAACTGTTACAAGCTTCTTTCCTGTTTTTTTAAGTTCTCGGAAAAGTTCTAACTGCTGACCTGACAAGTCCAAATTAGCTCGATCTTTAAATTCTCCAACTTGTGAAATTTCATCTCCTAGCACAAGGACAACTAAATCATTTTTCTCTGCTAAAACCTTTGCAGTTGGTATGTCATCTGCTACATCCCCTAAGATGCTACAGCCCTTACTAAAACTGACCTCTACTTCTTTTCCCGCGTACTCTCTCATGCCTTCTAAAACTGTACTATAGGGTCTAACTGGAACTTTATCTGGTTTTGGATCGGGATGTGAGAAATAGGTCCAATCTCCATATTGGGCTTTAATAGCATCTGCATTTGGTCCTATAACAGCTATTTTAGTGATACCCTCCCCAATAGGAAGAACACCATTATTTTTTAATAGTACCACACACTCTTTTGCCATTTCTTTATTAAAGTCCAAATGTTCCTTACAACCTATACATTTGGGATCACTCTCTTTTTCAGGCTGTTCAAATAAACCCATTTGTTCTTTAATACGAAGAATATTTCTAACCGCCTCATTAAGGACAGTTTCCTCTAATTGGCCTCCTTTTACGAGAGCAATAGCCGCCTCATAAAACTCTAAGCTGCTCATGATCATATCATTTCCTGCCTGAGCTGTCATTTTAGCTGCTTCACTTTCATCAGCAGCAACGTGTTGATTGGTTACTAGGCTATTCACATTATCCCAGTCTGTGACCACAAACCCTTCAAAGCCCAGTTCATCTCGAAGTATATCCTTAAGTGCTTTTTTACTCGTAGTAAAAGGCTCCCCATCAATAGAGCCATAAGCTGTCATAACCGTGGCACATTTTGCCTCAATTGCTTTTTTGAAGGGTGGTAAAAAGACATCTTTCATTTTTCTATAGGTCATCTGGGTATCATAGGCATCTCTTGCCCCTACTGCCTCTCCATAACCTATATAATGCTTGGCACAAGCGAGTATGCTATCAGGTTTCTCAATGCCTTCTCCTTGATAGCCCTCAATAATGGCAGCCCCTAGCTCACCTACAAGATAAGGGTCTTCACCAAAGGTCTCATTCACTCTTCCCCACCTGGTATCTCTAGCCAGGCAGAGTTCTGGTGAAAAAGTCCAATGTAAGCCATCAGCTGCTACTTCTTTGGCTGTAATCCTGCCCATCTTCTTTATGATTTCCCTATTCCAGCTACAAGCCATAGCAAGCTGCGAAGGAAAAATAGTGGCGTGCTCATTCAGGCAGTGTCCATGTATCGCATCAATTCCAAATAGAACAGGTATCCCATTCCCTGATCCTATGGCCACCTTCTGCAATTCCCTGGCATCATCCCCCAATACATGAAGAAATGAGCCAACCCCCTTCTTGGCCCATTCTAAAGCTTTTTCCCTCCCCACCACAGAGTAAGGAATCTGCATCATTTGTGCGACTTTTTCTTCAAGTGTCATATTCTTTAGTAATTGTTCTACTTTGTTGTGCTCCATTCTTTAATCTCTCCCGCCTCTAGGTAATAATCATGTTATTCATTAAAAGCCTATAGCTAAAAATTATGCCAATCCATAAATTTACCTTTCTCATCTAAAGCATCATAAGCCGAACTAAGCAAATGATAACCCCACCCATCTGAGCATTGGAAGGAAATCTTCTTGCCATTAAAGTTTAGACCTTCTCTAATCATTGTCTTAGCTAAACCGTCAAAATTAAAGAAAGGAAAGAGTTCTCTTAATTTCTTTTCTATATCTGGCTTTAGAATACTTCCATCATTAGGCAAACCATCATAACTTTCTAAGCTCCTCATCTCCTCTTCAGCGGCTTTGTAAATGCTCTCCAATTTATTGTTGTCTATTTCTCCCTCATAAGCTTCCAAGATGGCACCTTCTATATCACATAATGGATAGTAGGTGCTCATAATCATATCAAAAACCTTAAGCCAAAAATTCCCGTTAAATTGCTGAATATTAATCCCTTGTTCTCTTTTGTTATAATACTCTGTCATAAAGGCTGCAATGGCTTCACCGTCTTTTGGTACCTTCTTTAATGATTCAAATGCCATCCCCCAAGAATATGAATCATCATCTGCTAGTTCCTCTAAGATTTCATCTAGTTCCTTTGAAACTCTAATATCATTCCCATCATAATCTGTGTTTTCAAAGATTCCAACTACACCTAAATTAAAAGTTCCCTTTACTAAAAATTTCCCATCCTCAAACTTAATATGGATCATTTACTCCCACTCCTTTTCATATAACCACCAATTCACCCATTCCACTAGAGACCTATCTACTTTCTTCAAATATGTATCACAATTTATTTCTTTATTTTCTAAATATTCATTTTAATTAATATTATCACCTAAGCTTAGTTATTTCAACCATTACCTATGTTATAGATAATTCCGACTCTATGGACAGAGCAATAACAGACCGAAAATTAAATTTGATGGATTTACGCTTCTTATAGCTAAAAAAACGACAAGTAATCTTATACATTACCTGTCATTTAGAATAAATCATTCCCTTATCCATAATAAGCTTTTTCACATCTTTTTTTTCGAAGCCATAATCCTAAGCCAAGTGTTAATAGGATAGGTACCACTCCAGAAGTAGGATTGAGCATAAAATCCAATCCCTTATCTAACTTCACCATCTGCGTCGTTGTAAATAATAGGGTTGGAATCACATCCTCCATAGTATGTAAAATAACACAGGGCCACACAGAATGTGTGAGGCGATAGAGTTCTACAAAAAGTGGTGACCATAAAATCATAATAACAATACCCGTGATTACCATCTGAGGCCTAGTGATATCTACAAAATAACTATCCTCCAAGAAAAACAGATAGTAGGCCACATGCCAGCCTCCCCAAATAAAGCCACTTACTAGGTAAAGTACAAAATCATTCATTCCTATCTTTTCAAGAAAGGGAACCAGATTTCCCCTCCAAGAGAATTCTTCAAAAATATTCTTGATACCACTTCCGATGACTGCTCCCAAAAAAAGTCCAGGCAAAGTAGCTACTGCGACTTTCTCAAAATAAATGCCTCTAAAACACATTGCAAAGAGAATGCAGATTAAGGTAATTATGGGAAAAGCCAATAACGAAATGCCCAGCCACCTCATATTTTTCTTAAACTTTAATTTTATTCCAAGGCTCTCCCACTCCTTTAAAACGCCTCTTCCTATAAGTCCTGTCATAAGGGGTAGTACAAGCCACACTAACATACCAAGTGAACTCCCTTCTGGTTGCTCTGTAAGAACCTGATCCACTAATACCCCTAGGAAGCCAGCTCCTAATGTTACAAGAATAAAAATAACTAAAATGACTTTCTCCTTTTTTTTCATCTAATCTCCTCCACCTCATTATAAATTTTATTTTTAATGATAGATAAAATCCACTCTTTCTCTGGCAAAATGGTCTCAGGCTTTGCAGCTATTACCTGAGCAATTCCTTGAATGCAACAATAAAATGTAACAGCTAAAGCTCTGGGTTACCCTCTCTAATAGTCCCTTCTTTTTGCCCCTCTCTAATAAGAGGAATGCTTTGTGTTACAATATCGTGTACCTCTAGCATCTCTCAGATTGTTGCTCTTTTTTATTCATGCCTCATTCCTTTCTTGAATCTATAATAGGATAGTTCTAATATAAAATTGAGCAGTTGCTTAATAAAATATTAAGTAACCGCTCAATAAATGTCAATATATTCCAAAAATTCTTAGAGCATATCACTTTTAGTCCTCTAAGATTAGTTATTTTTAAATCTCAATTTGTTTATTTCATTCGTTTTTCAAATCTAAAGAATAATTCCCCTCCTGGTGTATTTACCTGATGAGGGTCAGGATGTTTTGGATTATAAAACTCAACAATGTAAAATCCACATTTATTGACGTAGAAGTGAATGTTTCTAGTTTCAAAATACGGTGTATGCGTTTCCCAAATCTTTGTATCAGGATACTTTTCTTCTATCATCTTCCAAACAGTACAGCCAATATTTTTACTATGAGCTTCAGGATTAACAAACAACAAATCCAAAGAATTGCGGCCTGTAGCTTTATCAATCTGTACACATACCCCACCAACAATCTCACCATTTAACACAATATTGAAAGCTTCAGCACTTTCAGTATTAAGAGAAGATAGTATGTCCTTACTATTTAAGCAATATCATCTGCCCCATATGTCATCTATATCCAGTTTCTCATAACTAATTTCGTTCTATTTACTTAGTAGCTCGTCTATGTAGTTATCTTCCTTAAATTCTAATTTAAATCTCATTTTACTTGATAGAATTGATTCTTACAATATCATCTAACCATCTTGCCCCTACGCATAATTTAAATACATTAAGATTGCCTACACCATTAAAAGTTTTGTTATCAAAGCAAAGAAACG
>JAEYNQ010000178.1 GCA_023412455.1 Bacillota bacterium | reverse complement strand
CCCGCGATGGGCCAAATAAGACCACAGCTTTTCCACTCTCTTCCCGTAAATCCAAGTGCAAGAAAAATTGCTGTTACCACAAGCCAATAGACTATGCCTATAGCCACTCCTAAGGATGATTTTGTTTTCTTCTGAATACTATAATCACCTTCCTGCAATAATTTATCAAAGCTTGATTGAATAATACCAGCAACTACAAATAATCTCACACCTACTGAAACTATTATTAACATAAGACACAAAAACAGCACCTCAATCATTTCATTCCCATCAAAAGCTGCACTTGCAAAGAGTGCTATAGCACCCATAATACAAAGGACTGTCCCCATGATATTATATTTAGTATATATCTCTTCATATCTCTGTTTCTTATCTCTTACCATTCCTGTTACACCATATTCCGTTTCAATTATTTCTTTATCCAAAAAATCATAAGGTTTTGTCTTCCTACCGCACTTTATAAAAATCACACAAGCAACAGCTCCAATAGCAAGAAGCACCATCATACCAATCCCTCCAGCAGCATCCTCTGATAAAGGAATCTTGTGTAACTCTGCCGAGACACCAAGCATAAACATGCTTATAGGTGATAAAATACATAAGGTTATACCTATTGCAATCTTTGATGCCACTTCCTTCTTTATCCTAAGAAATTCACTTGCCTCTTCCATGCTCACTCTACGAACAGCAGGATTAGCTTCCTCTACATTAGAAATGTGTTCTTCCACTTCCAGCTCATCTTTAATCAAGTAATCTACGGATACCTCAAATAATTTACTTATCTCTAGAATTCTTTGTAAATCTGGAGTAGCTTGTGCCCCTTCCCATTTAGAAACGGCTTGCCTTGTTACCCCTAACTTATTAGCCAATTCTTCCTGAGACCAACCCTTTTTCTTTCTTAGCAAAATTATTTTGTCAGCTAAAATCATGTTCACATCTCCAATCCTTTGTTATCTCCTGACTAGTTATAATAATGTCTTGCCACTGACTACAATTTATCATTTTCATCTGTTACTTACAAGAAAACCACAGCAGTCAATTTGTCAACTAACGGTTGCAACTAGCCATTTTAGCTACTCCCAGCAAAAGATTTAGTATGGGATGCGTTTATTAAATGGTATTTTCCACTAGCTAACCACCTTCCTATAAAAAAGCCCCATAAGCCCTGTCTCTCCAAGTCCTATGAGGTAAACTAAAGTTATTATGATATCTTATTTTCTCATTGTACTCCAACACTCTATTAAGCTTTGCCAAACATTTGTGTCCGCATAAATGGCCATACTGTCTTCATCCCCATAATAAAATGTTTTCTCATGCTCACTGTCCCATTGCTTGCATAAATCAGAAAACGCTTCTGCTGATACTTTCTCTCCATCGATGAAATAAGTTTGTGTGACTTTATCAAAATCATCCTGTGCTTCTCCGTATATGATATCAAGGGAATACTCTTTTAATATACTCATCTCCTTATCTCCATTCCAGAAACAGATATTATTAAAATAGCCTGCCCCACCATTTCTTTCATAATAAGATTTGACAATGCCTTCTCTTTCATTATAGGTGAACTGCCCATAACATCCATAGGAATCCAGCTCACTATCATTATGTATTGCAGTAAGTAATTGGGCTTCTCCGTCAGTACAATAATACAGCTGTGCTCCTGCTGCACGAATATCATCTTCAATCACTGCAAGCTCTGGAATATCATCATTATTTAGATAAATAAGTTTATATCTGACAGGCCTGGTGGACATTGTAATATTCTTTTTGTACTCTTCCAGTATGGATGTATAGGCTGAGATAACTGTTTCTCCTTCCACTTTTTCTTCTGCTACTTTCTGTAGAGCCTTTTCTATTTTCACAGTTTTTTTACAGCCGATTAGGAAAATAACCCCCATTATAGCGCAAGCTATTGTTATCATCTTCCTTGTTGCTCTCAAATATATACCCTCCATCTCATTTTCTCCCTTAATGCCTGTTGAACTAGGTAGTAATTACGACATTTAATAATCTCCTCCATATATTTATAATTCATCTGCTCTTATCATTACATGTTTTTTATTAGTACCCTCCTATGGCATAAACACTTAACAGCATTGCCAGTCATACGCTACATTATTGAAATTTCTATTTCTTAAATCATCTTTAGATATTAAAAAAACACAATTGCCACTATCTCCAAACATAATCCTACATTCATCATCTATATCTAACTGTAGTAATAAAATGTCGCTAGAACCATCATCGTAGTATTCTGGTGTTTCCTGCACAAAAAGAGGATAACCACCAATATGACAACCTGATGGAGAGCAAATATCATATAACGCATTCCATTCATCATCGGTAACTTTATGCCTAAATCTATCTTGAAACTCACCACATTCCGTTCCAATAAACATTTTCTCATATGTAAATATCATTTTCCCTTCATACTCAAAAGGTTTATATCCAATATATTTGTCTTCATATGGATTCTTATTTATTTGAACATCTTTCTTATATTCTGGAATATATATTACCTTACACTTCCCATCATATCCATAATAATCATCATCCATTATATAAAACTGTAAAATTCCTGTTGTTGGAAATTCCTCTAATGCAGGCATTTCATCAAGATTTATCTGAGCTAGAAACATCATTGGCTTACCATTTTCTCCAACCGGATAATCATCCATTGTTTCTAAATAAGGGCAGCCTCCACATTTACTTTCCCATGGCAAAGTTTGTTGCCTTCTAAAGGATATTTTATTTATTGTTTTTATGGTACTATTCAAGTATTCCTCATATTTAAGTAAAACTTTAGGTATTATCATATTCTATTCTCCTCCATTTGTTTAATATTTTTTGGGGTAGGTTTCCCCATCTTAATTCCCTTGACCTCTTATGGTTCTTATGCTCTTTGCTCTTATCTTTAGTTCTATGAGTATCTTTGATTATTACTCTATTACATATCTATCCAGTGAATAAATGTTGTTTTGTCTGTACTGTTATAGCCTGCACTCTTATAGAAATCCAATATACTGTACAGTGATTTCAGATGGATTCATGCGTTAAAATATAACTTCGAATGAATTATTATCTTTATCATATCACTATGTACTTCTTTTACATAGAGAAATTAATCAGATTATTCAAACTAAAACTACTAATCCCCTATGTCTTCCCATAAAAAGACCCATAATCCTTATCTTTTTAAGGCCTATGGGTTGAAATTCCTATTTGCTACTTATTATGTAAGTCTATTTTACTCTCATATACTCCTTGGTAATCCAAGTTTCTCCTGTTGGGATACCTGCATCACATAATAATCACCATATGTTTTACCATCATGCCCAATTAATTTCTCTTTTCTTAACGCAAAGCCTTGCTTTTCAAGTGCTAAAATTCGTGCACTGGCCGTCTCAATCGCTTTTGTAGCAACCATTGTACATTCAAACATCCAGGGTATTTCTTTTATAATCATCTCTAGTATCTTTTCAATATATGTAGTCTTTTCAAAATCACTTCTCAAATCCAAGCGAAGCAACCCACAATGATTAAAATAATCCTTTGATACTCTGTGGAATAGTTCTATAGTGCCTATTACCTCTACATTTTTCTTTTCTACTATTGCCCATCGAACAAAATCTTTTACAGCTATATGTCATAGTTCTTTATAAAAATAAGGATGTCCCTGGCACAATTAACAATCCGCTCTATAATCCATCTCATTTGCAGTTGACAACTTGATGCTTCGTGATTATGAAAGTTTTATTTTAAAAACAATCTTTATCATTGAAACTGCTTTTCCCTCTTCACATTGAATACATGGCATATGAGCATCCTGTGGTGCAAAGTAAGCAAACATTCCAGGGACTAATTTAATACCCCCTTTATCTGAGCAAATTTCAAAGAATACTATATCACTTGTAGGTGTTCTATCCTCTACTATCTTTAATTCATCTGCCACATCATAATAAATAACTTCTTCTCCTTCTTCAATATACTGTAAATCTGCATAAACCTTATGTGCTTCCATCATTGCACCTTGTTTGGACTTACTATTGTATTTCTGTACAAGTGCAAAGACCTCATCCTCTCCTACCAGATTATATCTACCTTCTGGGAGTTTTTCATTATGATTTTTTTGAATAAATCCCTTAATTTCTTT